>NZ_JBMDIO010000013.1:0-127690 GCF_057808725.1 Novosphingobium sp. FG90 | reverse complement strand
CGTTCGTTCTGAGCCAGGATCAAACTCTCAAGTTGTGTCACAATGTCCACGGCACGACCCAAAGGCCGCCAACCGCAAACACCGAACTCCGGGAGCCGATACCTGCACATGTAAAACGTATGGTTACGTAAGGACATGTAACAAGCGTCGGCTTGCTTTAAACTGATCATCGTGGCCCAAAGACCCACGAGACCAGGCGCCGTCGCCCACATGTCCCTTCATCATAAACCTACAATGTCAAAGAACGAACCAGCCTTCCAGCCAGTCCCGCCGAACAGTAAAGCCGGACAACCAAGCGTCCCTCGTTCTTGCGATCGGGGGAACCAGCTGTCCGTCTGTGTTGGCGACCGTAGCAGAAGCGTGCTCCGCTGCGGTGAAGCGGCCTCTAAGCCCACCAAACGAGTCGGTCAACAACCAATTTTAAAAATGTTTCAAACGTCCGCAGATGCCGGGAAACCAACCTCGAAGGTGAGAGCCGCATGCGAGTATCGGTTTCCAAGGTTCAGGCCTCCCCTTCATCCCCGGCTTCCTCATCCCCAACGCTTTCTTTACCACGGCAGGCATAAAGGGTGATCTGCAAGCGCGCTTTCCGGCGCGCGCGGTCTTTTGGGGGATCTGTTACCTACATGCCGACACCGGCGATCAGCGTGGCCATGAGCGTCTTCAACGGCGAGCGCTTTCTTGCATCCGCGATCGAGAGCGTCCTCGTACAGGATTTCGCCGACTTCGAGTTCCTCATCGTCGATGACGGCTCCAGCGACGGGTCGGCGGGGCTTATCCGCAGATACGCAAACGACGATTCGCGCATCCGCCCCATCTTGCGCGAAAACCGCGGGCTGGTCGCCAGCCTCAACGAGATGATCGAGGCGGCCCGCGCGCCGATCATCGCGCGCATGGATGCCGACGATATCTGCAGGCCGGACCGCTTCGCCCGCCAAATCGGCTTCCTCGCGGACCATCCGGACTATGGCGTCGTCGGCAGCTGGAGTGAAGATATCGGAGAGAACGGCGAAAAACTTGTCCGGTCCGGCGCCGACCACCCCGAGACTCACGAGGACCTGCTTGCCGCCATCGAGACCGGCGGCCAACTGATATGCCATCCCGCCGCGATGTATCGTCGCGACGTCGTCCGATCGGTCGGCGGCTATCACGCCGCATTCCGGCACTGCGAAGACCTCGATTTGTGGCTGCGTCTGTCGAGCGTGACCAAGCTGGGCAACATTCCCGAGCGACTGCTGTGCTATCGGCGCTATCCCGGACAAGTCTCCTCCCGCCATGCCACCGAACAGCAGATCGGCACGGCCGTAGCCCAGGTCGCCTGGCGCGAGCGGAAGGCGGGACGCCCGGATCCGACCGCCGACCTCGAGCGCCTGCCACCGATCGGCGAACTCGATGCGCTGTTCGGCCATTCCGGCATTTCCCGGCAAGTACGCGAGCAGGTCGCGCTCGGCCTGCTCTATTCGGCCAGCGCCATGCGAGACGAAGGGTTCGATCTGCTTGTGCAGCACCTGCGCGATGGGGGGCGACGCGATGGCATGTGGCGCACTGTCGCCCGACTCGTCCGGTTCGGGGAACCGGTGCGGGCATTGCGCCTAGCCGCCACACTCACGACCTCGACTTCGACTTGACCGCCCCCATGACGGTCGAGATCGAAACGCCCTCCGCCGAATCCCGCGCAACGGATGCGGGCCGGGGCACTGACAGCGTAAAGTCCGCAGCGCTTTGGGCCGCGGCGAGCCAGTACACGCAATTTGTCCTGCAATTCGCAACTTCGGTCATCGTCTCCCGCTTTTTCCTCAAGCCGGAAGAGATCGGCCTAGTCTCGGTGGCATTGGCAGCGGCGATGATCCTGTCGGTAATTCAGGACTTCGGGCTCACCCGTTATCTGGGCCGACATCCCACGGCCGATGAGGACACGGTGCGGCACTGCACGGTGATCGCGGCCGGCTTCTCCTTCCTGCTGGCCGGGCTGATCTTCGCGATCGCCTGGCCGGTGGCGCGGTTCTACGACGAGCCGCGACTGTTCCCGATACTGGGCCTGATCGCAGCATCTTACCTGCTCAATCCCTGGAGCATCGTGCCGGTAGCGCTGCTGTCGCGGCGACTGGACTTCAGAGGAACGTTCATCGTCAATGCAGCCGGATCGGTGACGAACAGCGGTTGTGCCCTGGCGTTGGCGGCGCTCGGCTTTTCGGCAACGTCGCTCGCCTGGGCCATGATCGCGCAGGCTGCCGCGCGCGCCATCGCTGCCCAGATCCTGCGTCCGACCCCGCCGAGCCTTCGCGTGCGACGCGAGCGGGCGCGCGAGATCATCGGTTTCGGTTCCGGCAGCGCGCTGCTCTATCTTTCCGGAGGGATCGGTATGCGCACGCCGGACCTCATCGTCGGGCGGATGCAGGGAATGACGGCGGCGGGCCTGTTCAGCCGCGGCGTCGCGCTCGCCACGCAGCTTCACTACCTCGTCGCCGGTGCGGTGAGCGCGATCTACTACCCGACTTTCGCGCGCCTGCGGGACGAGGGCAAGGACCTCGGCCCCTACTACGAGCGAGTGGTCGCCGCCCATGGCGCGATCGTCTGGCCGGCGATGGCGCTGCTGGCCGTTCTGAGCGAGCCGGTGATCCTGCTGCTTTACGGGCCGGGCTGGGCCGAGGCGGCTCCGCTGCTCGCCTTCGTCGCGCTGGCCGAGTGCTGCTTCGTTGCACTCCCGCTGCACATGGATCTCCCGATCCTGCTGGGGCGCTTGAGGATGCTGCTCTGGTTCAATCTGGCGGACACGGCGCTATCGGTAGGCACGCTGGCGGCAGGAGCCGCCATCGGCGTGGAAGCGGCGGCCGCCTCACGGCTCGTCTATGGGCTCGGGTGGTTCTTTCTCTATGCCTTCTGGCTCCAGAAGATGATCGGCTTTCGCTGGCGCGCAACCGTCAGGGTCTACGCCTCGAGCGTCGTCGTCGCGATCGTGACGATCGCACCGGCACTTTATGCCGTCACGGTGTGGAGGTCGCCCGCGACTCTGGGCTTCGGCGGCCTGGTACTGGCCGGCGGGGCATCGGTCCTGGCGTGGATGGCCGCGATCATGTTGCTGGGACACCCTGCTCGCGGCGACATAATGGCCATGGCGAACCACGTGCTCGCACCGATCCGACTACGCCTTCGACCCAGCTGATAGAGAAATGGATCGCTGTTCACGTAGCGTTCCACGCAATATCATGATACGTTGATCCGCATATAAGAATTATGTGAGGTCTGCGTCTCACGGGGAGATCTGCAATGTCGGGAATGAGCATGGCACTGGCGATGCTGATCGCCAATCCCGTTATCCTCGGGGCGACTCCTGCCCCTATCACCCAACCGGCAGAATCCGGGGCCGAACCTCAGGGCGATGTCGTTCAGGGCGATGCCGATACGCACTTGCGCATGACCGTCACCGTGGCAGTCCACGGGGTTGGCCCCTATCGCTTCCTCATCGACACGGGCTCCCAGCGCACCGTCGTCTCCACCGCCCTGGCGGGTACGCTCAAGCTCGCACAAGGGCCGCAGGTCCGAGTGGTCGGTATAGCCGGGGCGCAGGATGTCGCCACCGCCCAGGTCGAATCCATCACGGTCGGGCCGCGCGCCTTCTACGACCTGACCGTGCCCCTGCTCGAACGCGCCAACATGGGCGCCGACGGCATACTCGGGACCGACAGCCTGCAGCACCAGCGCGTCCTGCTCGATTTCGCCCGCAACACCATCACCATCGGTGACCTCGCGGAAACCGGCGGAAACCGCGGTTTCGAGATCGTTGTGCGCGCCAAGGAACGCTCAGGCCGGCTCATCCTCACCGATGCGCTGGTGGACGGCATCCGCACCGACGTGGTGATCGACACGGGAGCCAGCGGCACGATCGGCAACCGCGCCCTGCAGGAGGCGCTTGCGAAGAAGCAGAGGCAAGCGCTGCTCAAGGGGGAATTGGCCAGCGTCACGGGACATGAACTGCCCGTCGATCTCGGCGTGGCCGACAAGCTGGAACTGGGCGGAATCGGCGTCAGCAACGTCGTGATCGCCTATGCCGATGCCCCCGCATTCAGGGAGTTGAAGCTCCAGCGCAAACCCGCAGTGTTCCTTGGCATGCGCGAACTGCGAGCGTTCAAGCGGGTCGCCATCGACTTTACCAAACGCAAGGTGTCGTTCGACCTGCTCGGTACGCGCTGACCCGCTCCTGCGCTTTCCGCCGAACCGCACCGCATTGCCGGATTGTTTCATCCCGCCGAAGCCCTAAATAGCGCCGATGCCTCCCGATACCGCCGTTCGCGATTCCAATGCCCGCCACGATGGCTGGCGCACGCTCCTGCGCTTCCTGCCCTACTTGTGGCCGCGCGACAATCCGGCCCTGCGCTGGCGGATCGTCTGGGCCTGCGTGTTCATCGTGCTTTCCACGGCAACGCAGCTGGTGCTGCCTTACCTGATGAAATGGGCGGTCGACCTAATGGGCTCGACCGGGCCGAAGCTGATCCAGCTGACGATGCTGATGGTGCTCGGCTATTCGGCCGGACGGCTGGCGCAGACCGGGTTCGACAACTTGCGCAACATCGTGTTCGAGAAGGTCGGGCAGGACGCGACGCGCGAACTGGCGGAGAACGTGTTCTGCCAGCTTCACCGCCTGTCGCTGCGCTTCCACCTTGCCCGGCGCACGGGCGAAGTGACCAAGACCATCGAGCGCGGGACCAAGAGCATCGACACGATGCTCTATTTCATGCTGTTCAATATCGCCCCCACCGTGCTGCAATTGCTGGTCGTGGCGGTGATTTTCTGGGTCAACTTCGGTCCCGGCCTCGTCGTTGCGACGGCGCTCGCCATCGCCGCCTACATCTGGGTCACGCGCGTGATCACCGAATGGCGCACCAAGCTGCGCGAGCAGATGAACCGGCTCGACGGACAGGCACTCGCCCGCGCGGTCGACTCGCTGCTGAACTACGAGACGGTGAAATACTTCTCCGCCGAGAAGCGCGAGGAAGAACGCTACGCCCAGGCCACCCGCGCTTATGCCGTCGCCGCCGTGAAGAGCGAAAATTCGCTCGGAATGCTCAACATCGCGCAGGGCGTGGTGGTGAACCTGCTGATGGCGGGCGCGCTGGCATGGACGGTCTACGGCTGGTGGCGCGGAAATTATACGGCGGGCCAACTGGTATTCGTGCAGACTTATCTCACGCAGTTGTTTCGGCCGCTCGACATGCTGGGCATGGTCTACCGCACGATACGGCAGGGCCTGATCGACATGGCCGAGATGTTCCGGCTGCTCGACACCGCAGTGGAAGTGCCTGATGCCCCGGGAGCCCCGGCGCTGGTCATCGGCCGACCTTCCATCATCTTCGACAACGTCGTCTTCGGCTACGACGCGGACCGCACGATCCTGCACGGATTGTCGTTCGAGGTTCCGGCCGGGCAGGCCTTCGCCATCGTCGGCCCCTCTGGCGCGGGCAAGTCGACGATCGCGCGGCTGCTCTATCGATTCTACGACCCGCTTTCAGGCCGTATCCTCATCGACGGGCAGGACATCCGGCAGGTCACGCAGGCCAGCCTGCGCGGCGCCATCGGTATCGTGCCGCAGGATTCGGTGCTGTTCAACGACACGATCGGCTACAACATCGGCTACGGCCGGGACGGCGCACAAGCCGACGAGATCGAAACCGCCGCACGGGGCGCAGCGCTGATGGGCCTGATCGACCGACTGCCTCAGGGCTTCGACACCGAAGTGGGCGAACGGGGCCTCAAGCTGTCGGGTGGTGAGAAGCAGCGCGTCGCGATCGCCCGCACGCTGGTCAAGAACCCGCCGATCCTGATCCTCGACGAAGCCACCAGCGCGCTCGACACCCGCACGGAGCAGGACATCCTGGCAACCCTGCACCGGGTGGCCGAGCATCGCACCTCGCTCTCGATCGCGCATCGCCTTTCGACGATCGCCGACGCGGACCGCATTCTCGTGCTCAACGAAGGACAACTGGCGGAGAGCGGGACGCATTCCGAACTGCTGCGCCGTGACGGCCTCTATGCGGAAATGTGGGCGCGCCAGGCTGCCGAGGCCGAGGCGATGAACGAGGCGGCCGAATAGGTCAGTATCCCGGGGCCTTGCAAGGGGCCTCGAGTTTCTGGGCCTGTGTGGTACTCGCCATACTGCCGGCGACAGATCGGGCGATAGTCGCAAGCCTGCTCCTGGAACTCGGGAAGGCCGGGTGCCGGGCCCGTGTTCGACGGGATATCCGTTAGCGCCGCCTGTTTTCCGCCGCTCTCGCGCAGGCGGCGCACCTGTTCCTCCATCCCCGCGCGGTTGACGATGCCTTCGGCCGGCGGCGGGGCGACCGCTTCAGGAGCCATATAATTCTGCAAAGTTACGCATCGGAGCCGCCGAGCATCACCTCGTGGCATCTACTCGTGACATCGCCGGGCAAGGTGAAATTTTCGGGCCGTGCTTCAATCGCAGTGGACCCGTGCAGGAACCCTGTGAACCTTCAGTGGTTCGTCAGGGAACAACTCTTCAGGAGATAGGATTCGATGAGGTCGAGTTTTGCGGGTATCGGTGTTATCGCCCTTGCGGCAACTCCGCTCTGCGCGATCCCGCTGGCTTTGCCGTCGACCGCCGCGCAGGCACAAGTCGAGCAGGTAGCGAAGGTCGCCACCTCGACGAATCGTGACACCGGCGTGTCCCCCGCACGCACTCTCAAGAAAAGGTGACGCGCTGATCTTCGCTTGACGATTACCTGACGACGTCAGCCTCATGCCAGACGACGGCCTGCGCGGCTTTCATGCAGTTCTCGGCGGTGTCCCAAGACAATGAGGGCGAACCGTAAAGGCGCCATCCTTGCGCCAGCGCTTCAGACACCCGCTCGCAAAAGGCACGGTCATCCTTCCCGGTGAGAAGGCGGTATATGGGACGGTCTTCCGGAGTCTGGTACATGCTGAGCACTCTTGTGATCCAATGTCAGATGCCTAGCCATTCCAGCCCGGACGGCAAGACCCCGTTCGCATAATCGACCTGCAAGACCCTCCGCCTGCGCCCCGGACGTGCGGCATTCGAGGCATGCAGGATGGGCGAGCGATAGAACCAGACGTCGCCTGTTTCGGCCAGACAGACGCCAGTTCCGGGTCTGCAGCAATGCGCAATCCGGCGCGGCCATCCGGCATTCGCGCGAGAATGGCCTGCAAGCGGTCCAACACCGGCAATGCCAGGCCCAGACGGAGCGCCGCTCCGTCCCTATCCAGTTCGCAATGATCGGCCGTGCAGGGTGCGATCATCCCGGATAGCGCTCGAACTCCGGCAGGCTCGCGGCGTCCTTCATCCATCCAATCCGTTCAGCCACCTGGATGTGAACTTGCGGGGAAAGGGCGGCAGGTTCGTCCAGCGTGGCGACCTGAATGTCGACCAGACCGGGCAGCACCGCCGCGTTGACGTAATAGAGCCCCGATCCGCAAGTCGGGCAGAAATGCCGGATCGCATCACCGTTCGAACTGTAGGACGAAGGCGCGCCCGCAGTCAGCGCAAACTCATCCGTCGCATAAGCCGCCCATGCGACCGTAGGCGCACCGGAAGACTTCTGGCAATCGGCGCAGTGGCACAACGCGACGTGCTGCGGCTCCCCCGCGACGCTGTAGCGGACTGCACCGCACTGACATCCACCTTCGAGTTTCATGGCGATTCTCCTTTGCCCGCGAAGCTAACCGAATCAAAGGAACATTCAAGGAACAAAAAGGGCGCGAGCAAGCTGCCCGCGCCCCGATTGATCCATTCCCGTGCCGATCCTCAGAGAATGTACTTTGACAGATCCGCATTGCCCGCAAGGCCCGAGAGCTTCTCGCGCACGTAGGCCTGATCGATCGTTACCGTCTCGCCCTTGCGATCCTCGGCCTCGAAGCTGAGTTCCTCGAGCAGCTTTTCCATCACCGTCTGAAGGCGGCGGGCGCCGATGTTCTCGACGCTCTCGTTCACTTGCGCGGCGATCTTCGCGACCTCGGCAATGGCATCGGAGGTGACTTCGACGGTCACCTGTTCGGTGCCGAGGAGCGCCTTGTACTGCGCGATGAGGTTCGCGCGCGTTTCCGACAGGATGCGCACGAAGTCCTCCTCGGTCAGTGCCTTCAGTTCGACACGAATCGGCAGGCGGCCCTGCAGTTCGGGCAGCATGTCGCTCGGCTTGGCCACGTGGAAGGCGCCGCTGGCGATGAACAGGACGTGGTCGGTCTTCATCGGACCGTACTTGGTGGCGACTGTGGTGCCCTCAATCAGCGGCAGCAGGTCGCGCTGCACGCCCTCGCGGCTGACGGAGCCGCCGCGCACGTCCGAGACGGCGATCTTGTCGATCTCGTCAAGGAAGACGATGCCGTTATGCTCGGCATTCGCCAACGCGACACGGGCGACGTCGTCCTGATCGAGACGCTTTTCCGACTCCTCGTCGACCAGCTTGTCCCAGGCGTCAGGCACTTTCATCTTGCAACGCTTCAACTTCTGGCCGCCCAGCTTGCCCATGATGTCGCCTAGGTTGATCATGCCGACCGAGCCGCCCATCCCGGGGATCTCCATGGGACCGGCCGGCGCATCTTCCACCTCGATCTCCACCTCGGTGTCGTTCATCGCGTTTTCGGTGATGCGCTGGTGGAAGGCGGCGCGGGTCGCTTCCGAGGCGCCCTCGCCCACGAGCGCATTGAGCAGGCGGTCCATCGCTGCCTTGCTGGCCGCATCGCGCACCGATTCGCGGCGGCGTTCCTTCTCGAGCCGAATCGCTTCCTCGACGAGGTCGCGGGCGATCTGCTCGACGTCGCGACCGACGTAGCCGACTTCGGTGAACTTTGTGGCCTCCACCTTTACGAAGGGTGCGTCGGCCAGCTTCGCCAGGCGGCGGCTGATCTCTGTCTTGCCGCAACCCGTCGGGCCGATCATCAAGATGTTCTTCGGCGTCACCTCGTCGCGCAGGTCGGCATTCAGGCGCTGGCGGCGCCAGCGGTTGCGCAAAGCGACAGCGACGGCTTTCTTGGCCTCGGTCTGGCCGACGATGTGCGCGTCGAGCGCGGCGACGATCGCCTTGGGCGTAAGATTATCGTTCATGTGGGTCCCCGGCTCAGACGGTCTCGACCGTCACGCGGTCATTGGTGAAGACGCAGATATCGGCGGCGACCTGCATGGCCTTGCGCGCGATGGTTTCGGCATCGCTCTCATAGGCGTCGATCGCACGGGCGGCGGCGAGCGCATAGTTGCCACCCGAACCAATCGCGGTGATCTGGCTGTCGCCACCTGCCGCACCTTCAGGCTCCAGAACATCGCCGTTGCCGGTCAGCACCAGCAGGGTGTCCGCATCGGCGACGATCATCAGCGCTTCGAGATTGCGCAAGTACTTGTCGGTCCGCCAGTCCTTTGCGAGTTCCACCGCCGCGCGCATGAGCTGGCCGCGATACTGCTCCAGCTTGCGCTCCAGACGCTCGAAAAGGGTGAAGGCGTCGGCCGTGGCGCCTGCGAAGCCGGCGATCACCTTGCCGCCTTCACCGATCCTCCGGACCTTGCGGGCGTTCGGCTTCATCACCGTGTTGCCCATGGAAACCTGGCCATCCCCGGCGATGACGGTCTTGCCGCCCTTTCTTACGCCGATGATGGTCGTTCCGTGCCACTGAATGAGGCCGTGGCTCGCCCCGTCGTTGTTCATGAGCGCGGATATATGCCGCGCCCCGAATGGTTCAAGACGGTAGATCAGCTGCCGTTCGGGCCGGGGCCTTGCGGCGCCTGGCCCATGCCGCCCGCACCGACCGCGCCGATGTTGCCGAACAGGTCCTCGAGCAGGCTGCGATGACGGCCCAGCGTCGGCGTGACGTGACCATCGGGATCGATCCGCGCGACCTGTTCCGCGCCCCGCTTGTCGACGGCGATAACGTTGTTCGCCGCATCGAAACGGACGCGCAGCACCGTCTGGGTGTCGGTGCGGGGCTTGCGGAACGGCGGGGTCTTCACCTGCTGGGAGACGTAGTACCAGTCCTTAGCGCCGAACTGGCTTTCAAAGGTCGGGCGGCCGAGCGTCTTTTCCACCGAGAGGCGGTTGTCGATGCCCGGCTGCACCGAATCGAGCAGCGACTGGTCGATCAGGTAACCGCGATGGTCGCGGATCGACGTGCAGCCGCCGACCAGAGTGGCGACCGCCAGCGCAATGCCTGCCGCTGCCACCTTGAGACCCACCTTGCGCATTTCAACACTCCAAACCGCAGGTATGGAAGCGGCAGGCATTGCCAGCCGCGCCCATACCCATATATCGCCAGATGGCCTTAAGGCCCCATCCGCGCCCGCGCAATGGGCGTTGGGGCAGACCGGTTGAATTGCTCCTTAACGGAACCCCTCGAAGAAAGGCCCGTCGCTATCGTGTCCCTCATCTCCCGCCTGCTCGGCAAAGGCTCTGATTCGCGTGAGGCCGTGCGGCCGCTGTGGCACCGCGTGGTCGAAATCGCGCGCGAAAAGGCTTGGTATGCCGAGTGCGGCGTCGCCGATACCGTGCCCGGCCGCTTCGACGCGGTGACTCTGGTGATGGCGCTGGTCATGTTGCGGGCCGAGCGGGACAAGGCGACCGACGATACCCTGATCAACCCCTCGGTGCGGCTGACCGAGTTGTTCGTCGACGACATGGACGGCCAGCTCCGCCAGTCGGGCGTCGGCGACCTCGTCGTCGGCAAGCGCATGGGCAAGCTGATGAGCGTGCTGGGCGGCCGCATCGGTGCACTGCGCGATACGCTGCCACAGGACGACGCCGCACTCGCCGCCGCGCTGGAGCGCAACGTCACTCTGGTGGAAGGGGCCGATAGTGTCCGCCTTGCCACCCGCGTCCGTGCGCTGCACGCACAGATCGACGCCCTTTCCAACGAAGACCTGCTTGCTGCTAGGATCACACGATGACCCCCGAATTTTCCCGCCTGCTTGATGTGCGCCAGATCGAAGGCAAGCACGTCCGCCTCTCTCCCAACGAGGCCGAGCGCGCCACGCTCAGCGAACGCTTCTCGCTGGTTCGGATCGACGAACTGGTCGCCGAACTCGACCTGTCCACCAGCGAGCGTGACGGCGGCTTCCGGATCGAGGCCCGCGGCACCCTGAAGGCGCAGATCGTGCAGCCCTGCGCAGTGTCCGCCGAGGATATCCCGGTGTCGATCGACGAGGCGCTGTTCTTCCGCTTCGTGCCGATGGCAACCGGCTATGAACCCGACGAGGAATTCGAACTGACCGCCGACGAACTCGACGAGATCGAATACGAAGGCACGCACGTCGATGTCGGCGAAGCAGTCGCGCAGAGCCTGGCGCTGGCGATCGATCCCTTCCTGACCGGACCTCAGGCCGAAGCTGCCCGCAAGGCAGCGGGAATCGGCGCGCCGGAGGATATCGGCCCCTTTGCAGCGCTCAAGGGCCTGAATTTGGGCGGCCGCGACTGAGTTCGGAAATTTGCAAAGGCGGATTTCCCGGCTCCGGCCCATTCCCCACGCTGATAGGTAATATATCGGGATAAACGTCACGCGCCTTTCACCGAACCGCAACGTCAGTTTCACACGGCACGTCTAGGCGCCCCCTCAGGATCACTTTGCGAAAGTTCGGGGGGAACGCATCGCATGAAGAGCCTGACGAAGATGTCGCTTGCGACGGCCGCTGCGGTCGTCGTGCTCAACCTGTCGAAGCCGTCGCCCGCGGCCGCGCCCGAACGACCGTTCCTGACGTCGGCGCGGAGCGACGGCACGCTTTCGGTCATGACGTATAACGTCAAGGGCCTGCCCTTCCCGCTCGCCTACGGCCGGGCCGAGGCGCTGGAGGAGATCGGCGAACGCCTTCGCAAGCTGCGGCGCGAAGGGCGGCAGCCCGACGTCATCCTGTTGCAGGAAGCCTTCATTCCCGAGGCCAAGGCGATCGCGGAGCGCGCAGGCTATGCTCACGTCCTGCTCGGCCCCGGCGTGAAGGATGCGCCCCGCAGTGGCGGCAGGCCCGACGCTTTCGTGCAGAAGGCTTCGTGGAGCCGGGGCGAGACGGTCGGTCCACAGGTCGACAGCGGGCTCGTCATCCTGTCGGACCACCCCATCGTGAAGGCCAGCCGCATGGTCTTCCCCGAGGCGATGTGCGCCGGCTTCGACTGCCTTGCCAGCAAGGGCGTCGCGATCGCCTGGATTGCGGTACCCGGCCGCGCTGCGCCGGTCGCGATCGCCGACACCCACCTCAATTCCCGCAAGGCTTCCGGCGTGTCCGTCGAGCGTGCCAACGTAGCCTACACCCGACAGGTAGAAGCCATGCGCGCCTTCCTGCGCAGGCAGGTCGACCCGCGCACGGACCTCATCCTGGGTGGCGACTTCAACATCGGACAGGACGCCGAACGCATCATGGCCACCCGCGACATGATCGCGGGTGGCCATGATGCTACGAAGACCTATGCCACGAAGAACGCTGAAGCCGCAGCGCAGCAGCAGCGCGACCTTTCCGCCATCCGCGAGCGCAACAAGGACAAGCTTTATTTTCGCGGGCTGATGCGGCTGCGCAGCCTCGAGGTCCCGCTTGGCGACGGCACCGGCAAGGATGCGTTTTCCGATCACCTCGGCTACGTGGCCCACTACGATTTGTCGTGACTTCGCAGCAGGTAAAGTGTGGCGGTACCGCTCACGGCACCGCCACGGTTCAGCGGTTCATCACATCTTCGCAGTCAGGGTCAGGACCGCCGAACGGGCGTCGCCCGGAGTGGCCCAGCCGTTGTTGCGGATGCGGGTGAAGTACAGCTTGTCTCCGATATTCTTGACGTTGAGCTGCGCCGACAGGTTGGGCGAGAACTCGTAGGACAGGTAGCCCTGGTGGACCAGATAGTCCTTCGAGCTGATTGCATCGGCCGTCGGGGTCGCGGCGGTCAGCAGGAAGCTGCCCTGGTACGTGAACCCGTAGCCGACCGTCAGACCGAACGGCAGGCGGTAGGTGGTGAACAGGCTGGCCGAGTGCTTGGGCGTCTGCGGCAGGTACTGCCCGGCTCCCGGGTTCGGGTTCGCGGCGGTATTGGTGCAGGTCCGCTTACCCGTCACCGCGCCGGGATTGGCGAGGCAGTAGTCGGAGACCGACTGGATCAGCTTGGCCTTGAGATAGGTGTAGTTGGCCGTGATCGTCCATGCGGGCGTGATCGTGCCCGATGCACCGATCGCGATGCCGTCTACTCGCGACTTGCCGTCGAGCTGCTGGTTCGGCACCGTCGGATCGCCCGAGACGACCGGGTACTTGTCACGCTCGTTGCGGAAGGCGGACGCGGTCAGCAGCAGGCCACCGTCGAACAGCTCGGCCTTGGCGCCGATCTCGTAGTTCTTGGCCGATTCCGGGTTGATGTTGCAAGTCGTGTTCTGGATCGGCAAGCCATCGGCGGCGAGGCCGTCAGCCGTGCACGATCCGTTGACCGAATTTTTCGAAGGCGTCCGCGAATTGCCGTATGCGACGTAGAGGCTGACTTCCTCGACCGGCTTGTAGTTGAGGCCGACGCGGTACGAGAACAGCGTGTTCGCGTTTCTGCCGCCGGTGGTGGCGGTGACATCGCCGAAGCCGTACTGCACGCCGCTGACTGCGCAACCGACGACGAGGCCGCAAAGTGTGTCGGTACGGCTCGTGCCGGTGTTGCGCTCGAGCCGCGCACCGCCGCTCAGTTCGAACTTGCCCAGCTTCATCGTGTCGAACAGATAGCCCGCCACGTTGGTCTGCTCACCGATCGTGTGGCCGGTTCGGATGAAGTTGACCGCGCCGGTATAGACGTTGCTGCCGTAGGTGAACGCCGAAGTGGCAGGGCCGGCAATCACTTCGTTGGGGTTGTCGATGTTGATCAGCGGCAGGCGGGTGAAGGCATTGGTGCCGTCGGCATTACGCAGCACGTTGCCGTTGTAGAGGTCGTACTTCTCCCAGGTGACGGCGCCGCCCAGCGTGATCGTGTGCTCGATCGCGCCGGTGTTGAACACCGCCTTGAGGTCGAGCTGGTCGAACATCAGTTGGTTGCGCGTGTCACGAGTGGTGCCGCGCGGGCCGATGGCATAGTAATAACCGGCGGGGACGAGCACGTTGTTGGGCGCAGCGGTCGTGCCGATGTTGACCGTGCACGCGGCGCCCAGCGGGGTCACGCCGCTCGACAGGCAATATGTGCCCTGCGGCGGATTGACCTGGGTTAGCTGGCGCGAATCCTGCCAGCGGGCAAGGTTGCGGATCGAGACGGTGTCGCTGAATTCATGCTCGAAGATCGCGGTCAGCTGATCGACGTTGATCTTCTGCTTGTCGACGTTACGGAACCCGAAGTAGTCGCTGCGGTGGACGCCCGGAACAATGCCGCCGGCAGCTGCGTAGTAAGGCACGCCGTACTGCGGAATATTGTCGTCTTCCTGATGGCTGTACTGCAGCGTCAGGCGGGTCAGGCTGTCGATACCGATGGTCACCGAGGGTGCGATACCCCAGCGCCTGTAGTCTTCGACGTCACGACCCGGCACATCGTTGCGATGCCACATGCCGTTGAGGCGGAAGGCGACGAGGTCGTTGACGCGCTTGTTCAGGTCGACCGTGGCGCGGTAGTAGTTGTCCGTGCCGATGCCCGCCGAGGCGACGTAGGCGTCATCCGCCTTCGGGCGCTTGGTGACGATGTTGATGTTCCCGCCGACCGAGCCTGCGCCCGAGATCACCGAGTTCGCACCGTTGGTCACTTCGACCTGATCGAGGTTGAACGGGTCGGTGCGGGTGATCTGCGCGCTATCGCGCACGCCATCAACGGTGATGTCGTTGGCAGCGCTGTAGCCGCGGAAGGTAATGTTGTCGCCGGGGCCGGTGCCGCCCTCTCCCGCGCCGAAGGTGATGCCCGGGACGGTCGACAGGACATCGCGCAGCGTCAGGAGGTTCTGCTGCTCGATCACCTCGTTCGACAGAACCGTGATCGTCTGCGGCGTATCGCGGACGGGGCGGGTCCGCTTGGGCGATTCCAGCTTGCGGCCGGGCGCTTCGCTTATTGCGGAATCGGAGACGGTGACGCCACCGAGGCTGCGTTCGGTTTCCGCCGACTGCGCCATTGCCGTGCCCGACGCAAACGCAGGCGCGATGCAGGACAACGCAAGGAACGTGCGGCGCGCAGCCGTCTTGGACGAACGAATTGACATATTTTCCCCCTCATGTGGACGAGGGGGCTGATAATGAGAGTCACTCTCACTATCAAGTGGCGTGTCGAATTATTTCGCGTTAATTTCTTCTAGTGACATTTGCCGGGGATTGCCACGCGCCTTCAGTTGCCCTTCAACGTAACCGGCCCGATCAGACCCGAGGGCCGTAGCGGCGCATCGGGTCGGTAAGTTGGCATCGCAGTCCACGTGATCGGCTTCGTGCCGGGCTGCTGATCCCCTATCAGGCGGTTGACCCAGAGATTCGCGACCTTGATCTCGATCGTGTTGGCGCCTTTCCTGAGCGCGCTGCCGACATCGACGCGATAAGGCGCATGCCACAACGTACCCATGTCCTGCCCGTTGACCGTGACTTGCGCCAGATCGCCCACTTCGCCCAGGTCCAGCAGCAACGACCTTCCCGGCTCCGCCCCCCGGGGCAACGCGAAACTGCGCGAATAAGTCGCCTCTCCCGAGAAGTACCGGATCGCCGGGTCGGCATTGCGGTCCAGCGGCGAGAGCGTGGCCAGCCGGATCGAGGCAGGTGCACCGCGATCCGCCTGGAAGCGCACGGTCCAGCCGTCGTCGAGGCTGGCCAGGGTCGTTGTCGTCTTCTTCGGCAAGTCGAGAGCGGGCGCGGTAGCATCCTCGTGGAACACCACGAAGACGGCATCACCGGCCACCAGCGAGAGCGGCACGATCGTCTCGCCGCCCTCAATGCGGTAACTCACCGCCTCGCTCTCCCCCGTCTCCGGGTGCCAGAGGCGCGGGGCCTTGCCGGTCACCCGGAAATGGGCCTCAATGGTCTGCGCGCTGTCCTGTGCATTGCTGAGGTAGTAGATCTCCCCAAGCGCGTCGCGGCGATGGACGAAGGGAATCCTGGCGCCTGCGTCGGCCCCGGTGAACGTGAAGTCCCGGGCAACGCCCATGGACTGCAGAGCGCCTTCCACGTCATTGCCGCGGATTACTCTTCCCCTGCCCACCGTCGCCTGGCCTTCGCCGGGCCACAGCCGGGCAACGAGAGTGGACCATTCGGCATTGTTGCCCCGCGCCCGCCCATCCATTCCGGGCGCTGCGACCGGCGCGTTGCCGATCACCGTCGCGCCGCCTTCGACCAGCGCCGCCAGCTTGCGCAAAGCCGCCAGGCTCATCCGCTGGGACGAACCACCAAGGTAGACCGCCTTGTAGCGCGCCCCGCTGGGCGCGACAAGGTCGGCACCGTCGTTCTTCAGCAAGGTGTCGAGGGCATCGAAGCTGAGGAAGTCATAGGCATGGGAAACCGGGGCGTCGGCCACCGGCTTGTCGCCGTAAAGCCCGGTCAGCGGCGCTTCCTCGCCGTAGAAGTAGGCGACGTCGGCGACGTTACGCCCAGCCTGCAGCAACAGCGAGGACCGCGCGATGTAATCGACCCAGGGCTTGGCCATCTCGCCCCAGCTTTCCATGCGGTTGAAGTACTGGCCGAAGATGAACAGCGAAAGCCCCGGCTTCTTGTCATCGACCGGGACATGAACGGACGTGTGGACTACCGGCCGGTTGACGCCATTGACGAATTCCATGTCGATGAAGCGCTTCAGGTCCCTGGGTGCGAAGGCCCAGGGCGCCATCGAGGCCGTCATCGATTCCGCCGCGACAAGGTTCTGGCCATAGAGGTGCGCCACCGACGCCGCGCCCTTCATATCGGCGATCAGCGTCTGGCGCGGGCCGTCGTCCTTGCCGAAAGTCCACATCGCCGCCATCGGCACGTCGGTCGCCTTGCGCATGGTCATGTCGTCGCCCAGCATGGGGCGCTTGTCCTCCAGCGCTTCGCCGTAGACGATCAGGCCGTTCTCGTGGGCGACCTTGGCAACCGTGCCGTAATGCTCGCTGGCGAGGAGGTCCGCCAGGGTGCGGCGATAATCGTACAGGAACTTGTCCGACTGCGCCCGCGTGCCCACCAGCGTGCCGGTGAGCGCGGGCAGCCACGGACGCGGATCATAGCCGCGCAGGTTCTGGAACTGCTCGATCATCCGGGGCGTCCAGTTCGCCTCACCGACTTCGATGGAGTCCGTCAGCAGCGCCCGCACCCCGCGCTTGCCGACCATGTCGGCACCGGCGGCGTCCTTGTACATGCCGATGTAGTGGTCGAGATAGCGCCGCACCGCCGCGCCGTCGAACTTGTCCACCTCAAGCCCGGTCGCTTCGGGCGGGGCGGGATGGTTGGTGGTGCCGAGCAGCGAATAACCCATGCGCAGGACGCGCCAGTGCTGCCCCTTCGGCAGCGCCGGGGCCTGCCAGTCGAGGGACCCATCGGGCCGCAGCCTGCCGGTGAGGTCGACGACCTTGGCGGGCGTCACGCCGCTTGCCGCGTCGGCCGGTTCACCGAGCGCGTAGTAATCGCGGCTCATGATGAAGCCGGACTTGGTCTCGAAGCGATCGACCTTGCTTGCGGCATCCAGCGCGAACGTGCCGACGACGAGCGGTTTCTTCGCCATCATCGCGCCGATACCGTCGAACAGCCCCGCCATCGCCGTGCCCGGCGCAGGCGACCCCAGCCCGCCATCGGGCTTGCGCGGATTGAGCACCACCCTGAAATGCGCGGCGGTGACGGCCGGGAAGCTGGCGGTCGTGGGCACGGCGCCCAGCGTCAGCGTGGTGATCGGGGTCCAGGCGGTGCCGTCCGTGCTCCCCTCCAGCGCCGCCGTGAAGGCCGCTCCGGCAAAGGGCACGACCACATCCGGGATGTAGAGCGTCGCCGAACGCACTTCGGTCGGCCGGGCGTAGTCCAGCCGCAGTTCGGGCGCGGCGCCCTCCTTGCGAACCAGCGTGACACCGCCAGCGATGTCCGCATCGCCGAGGGCCGCAGCATCCAGCGCATTGCCGAGGCCGTCCGAAGCGCGCGGCATCGCCAGCGCAACCGGCATCGCCTCCGGAAACGCGAAGACGCCGACCTCGCCATAGAACTGCGGGCCGGGAGGCGCGGGGTGGCCGGAGATCATCTCCTCGATCGACAGCGGCGGGGTCAGGGTCTGGTACGGACCGGTCGTCTGCGGCGGGGGCGTCAACTTGCCGGTGAAGCGCTTGCCCGGCGCTACGGACGTCTCCGACCAGACCAGCTTCTTCAGCCCGTCCTGCGGCTGCACCCACGGCCCGCCCGTCTCCGACCAGCCGGGCGAGGAGGCGATGGCGAGTTCCAGCCCCTGCCGGTCCGCCTCATGCGCGGCGAAGCGGAAGGCATCCTTCCATTCGGGCGTCATGTAGACGAGACGGCGCTCCACCACTTGCGGCGTCTGCAGGTTGGCGTCGAAAGTCTGGGCACCGCCGATGCCGACGCGCTTCATCCATGCAAGGTCCTTGGCGATGCCGTCCTTGGTGATGTTGCCGTTCATCCAGTGCCACCAGACGCGCGGCCGGGCCGAGTTCGGCGGATCGCGGAACGCTTCGAGCAGCGGGTCGGCTGCCTCCACCCGCGCGGAGGTCGGCGCCTCCTCCTTCGCCACAGCATGCGGCGCGGCCAGGGCCGAAGCGAGCATCAACATCACGCGAAAACGGCGACCCGGCATTCCATACTCCCCATCTCTATCCTTGCGGAGCCGCATCGGGCTCCTGCATGGATTAATATATTCATTCCAATTTGCAAACACCGCGTGCGTTACAATGCATTTCGCCGCGCGATCGCACCGAGCACCGACGCGCTGGGCTTGGGCGTGCGCACGAACGTTGCCGGATTGACGCTGCACAGGCCGAAGTGGGGCTTGTAGCCGAAGATCCACTCGAAGTTGTCGAGCAGAGACCAGTGCATGTAGCCCAGCACCGGCACCCCATCGTCCATAGCCTGTTTCAGCCCCTCCAGCGCGGCGGGGATGAAGCGCGCGCGCAAAGTGTCGTCGTCGGTGCCGACGCCGTGCTCGGACACCAGCACCGGCACCCGCGTCGCCTCGTGAACGTAGCGCACCGCGCCTGCGAGCGAGGGCGCCCATACCTCGGTGCCCGACCAGTTGAGGTCGGCGCCGTCCGGATGCGGGAGCCGCCCCTTGTCGTTCCACACCGCGCGTTCGTAGTTCTGCACGCCGATGAAGTCGTCGGCTTTCGCCAGTTCCAGCCAGGCCCCGTAGGTTTCCGCGCGCACCTTGTCGCGGATCGAGTTGCGGCCCGCCGCCTGATCGTCCAGCACCGACAGGGTGAAGCCGACCGGCAGGTCCGAACGCACCGCCTTGATCGCCGCGCGCGCGGCCTTGTGCCCGGCCAGAAGTCCGGTCTCGATCGCGTCAATATCCTCGAGCGTGGCGACATTGGCGCAGACGTACTTCTCCACGCCGAAGCGCTTCGCAGCGGCGGCGAGGATCTCGCGCTGCATGTCCCATACCGGCGGGGGCAGCATGTACTTGAGGATGAGCAGCATGTTTGGCTCGTTCAGCGTCATGGCCATGGCGATGTCGGCGCCGATCGCGCGGGCCACCTTGTCACAGTAGCGCGCGAAAAGCTGCGCCGCTTCCGGATTGGTCCAGCCCCCCTGCGCACTGAACCAGCGCGGCGCGGTGAAGTGGTTGAACGTCACCAGCGGCTTCAGCCCGCGCGCGTGGCAGCCCGCGACGATAGCCTTGTAGTGATCGAGCATCGCCTGCGAGAACAAGCCCTTCTCCGGCTCGATCCGCGCCCACTCGACGCCGAAGCGATAGGAGGTAAGGCCAAGCGACTTCACGATGTCGAGGTCGCTGGGCCACAATTCCAGGCTGTTGCAGGCATCGCCCGAAGGCTGGGCGAAGATCGTCGGCTGCTGGTTCTCCAGCGCCCACAAGTCGGCGGCGACATTGTTGCCCTCGATCTGGTGCGGCGCGGTGGCGGTCCCCCACAGAAAGCCGGCGGGGAAAGCCGGGCTCGGGCGCTTCGCGGCGGCGCGCGACACGGCGGGACTAGCGGCGATCATGGCGGCGGCGGCGAGCATGCTGCGGCGGTCTATCTGGGTCATCAGGATTTCCTCACGAATGCGCGGAGATGAAAGTCAGGATTTCGTCGGAAAGCCGCCGGTCGGCGGTGCCGAGGTGCATGGCCATCGAGTAATGGTTGTGGCCGCTGGCATAGTGCGCGCGCGGCAGGCAGCCGTGGCGGTCCAGCCGGTCCTGCAGAAGCCCGGTCCACTCGGCCTGGAAGCGCGGCGGATCGAACTCGGCACAGGCGAGCAGCAAGGGGAGCGCGGTCTCGACCACGGCCTCGCGCGGCATCCGCCCGGCGTAGGCATCCTGCGGGCCGTAGTAGAGCATGTCGCGCTCATCGAGCGGGGTGAAGCCGTATAGGCCCGAGAGCAGGACGGCGGCGCGTACCATCTCGGCATGGTCGCTGCGCAGTTTCAGGAAACCGGCAATGTGAACCGAACCGGCAGAGGTGCCCAGCAACACTATCCGTTCCGGGTCGCCGCCGTGTCCGGCCGCGTGCTCGCGCAGCCATGCAACGGCGGCGGCGACGTCCTCGGCCCCGGCGGGCCAGGTTTCGTCGGGGGCCAGGCGGTAATTCATCACCGCGCCCAGCATCCCGTTGGCAGCCGCCCAGCGACCGACATGGGCGTTGGCCCAGCCGCCGTTACCGTTCCCATCGCCGCCCTTGTCGCCGACGAGAAAGCCCCCGCCGTGGACGAACAGCAGCACCGGACGCGGCGCCTCGCCTTCCCCCTCGCGATAGAGGTCCATCCGGTTGCGCGGATGCGGGCCATAGGGGCAGTCGCTCGCGACCGGGGTAAGGGCGGCGACACGCGGCTCCTGCTCGGGCGCGTAGAGCGCCCTCACCGCGCCCACCACATCGGGGCCGAGGCGGGTTCCGAGTTCGGCGATCGTGTCGGTCAAGCAGCCTGCTCCCTCAGCGTGCGGTCGAACAGGAAGGACACCGCCAGCCGCGTGCAGGCAAGCCCCAACAGCGCGCCATACACGATCTTGAAAGCCAGGGCCGGATGGCTCGGCACTTCATGGAGCGGCCCGAACAGTGCCAGCGCCGCAAGGACGATCGCGGATGCGACCCCGCAAGCCACGCCGCGCAGGACGATACCCGCAATGCTCGCGGGCGTCGCCAGCCCCATCCCGCGCAGTTTCGCCCGCACCAGCAAGGTCGGCACCAGCGAGGCCATGAGTGAAACCATCACCCCTTGCGGCACGAAATCGAGCGCGAAGCGATCCGGCGCCGCCATCGTCAGCGGCCTTGCGGAAAGGCCGAAGACGATGGCGAAGAACACCGCGCTCAGCACCGCGTTGATGATCGCGCTGATCGCCTGTTCGCGGCGAAGCAGAGCCCGAAGGTCCAGACCTGACGGCGCCGCCATCGTCAGAACTTCGCGTCGAGGCTGATGCCGACGTTGCGGAACGACTGCGGCCCGTAGATCGCCCCGATGTTGCCTTCGCTCGCCCCCGCAGTCGTCGTGCTGGTGTACGGGAAGTCGCTCTGCATCAGCGAGGGTTCATGTACGTTGAACAGGTTGCGCACGAACAGCGCGACCGAATAGCGCTGGTCCTGCGTGCGCAGGCCGACCCGCCCGCCGACCATCCAGTGCGCGCGGAAGGTGGTGTCCGCCACCGAGTTCGCCTCGTACCGCACGCGCGACTTCCAGACGGTGTCCACCGCCAGGAACCCGGCCAGGGTATCGCCGAAGTCCTGTTCGTACTCGCCCGAGAGCGTGAACTTGTAGCGCGGCGAATTGGCCAGTTGCGTGCCGCCGATGTCAGTACCGTCGGTGCCGACGAAGCCGCCGGGATACGTCGCCTTGGCATAGATGAAGCCGGTGTTGAGCGAGAGGTTGGGCGTCACCTTGCCGAAGAAGTTCAGCTCGGCGCCGCGCGTCTTCACGCCGTTGATGTTGGTCTGGACGCACGAGATGATCCCGTTGCTGTCGACCGTGCACTGCTGCGCCTGGAAGTTGCGGATCTTCATGTAGAACACGCTGAGGTCGGCCACCCAGCCGCCGAACAGCGTGGCCTTGAGGCCTGCTTCGTAGGAAGTCGGGATCTCGGGCTGGACGACCGACGGATCACCTACCACCGGAACCGCGATCTGGCCGCCCTTGAACCCGCGTGATACCGTGGCGTAGCTCATCATGGTAGGCGTCAGATCGTACTGCGCGCCCGCACGCCAGGACCACCTGGCGACATCGAGGAAGGTTTCGGTGTCGGACGTCGCGGTGTTCAGCGAAAGGCGATCCGTCGTGTAGCGCACGCCGCCGATCAGGCGGAAGCTGTCCGAAACGTGGCCGGTCGCCTGCCCGAAGAAGGCCAGCGATTCGTCCCGGACCGTCAGCGCGGACGTGGTCGATGTCACGATCGGGATCACCACGCCCGGCACCGGAACCAGCGTGACCCGCACGGTCTCCGGCATGCGGGTCTGCTTCTGGCTCGAATAGAAAGCGCCGGCCGTATACTCGATGGGCGAGCCCGCCGCCGAGCTGACGCGGAACTCCTGTGTGAACAGGCTGAAGTCGCGGTCGACCGGGGCATTGGCCACCTGCAATTCCAGCGGCGAGCCGCGGAAGACGTCGGACGCCGCGCCATAGCCGGTCTCGGTCGCCTTGCGCCATGCGGTGATCGAGGTCAGCGTGAACGGGTCGGCGGCATAGTCCACCTGCAGCGAGCCGCCGTAGCTGGTCGACTTGCCGACCTGGTCGTTGTTGCTGCAGTAGTCGCGGTTGCCTTCGCGCGGGGTTACGCCGCAGCTGGCGAGGCGGTCGGTGATGCCCACTGGGTCAAAGCCCGCACCACCGAGGAAAGAGCCGGGGCCGCTGGTCTTGACGAAAGTGAAGAAGTCGCCGCCGTTCTCGTAGCGGCTCTTGGAATAGTCGCCGATGAGGTTGACGGTCACCCGGTCGGTCGGTTCCCACAGCAGGCGGCCGCGCACGCCGTAACGGTCGTTGTCGTTGTAGTCGCCGGTCGTCGCGTTGCGACTGACGCCCTGGCGCAAGTTGGCGACGCCCGATACGCGCACTGCCGCGTTCGAGGCCAGCGGCACGTTGATGACGCCCTGCACCACCTGGTTGCCGTACTTGGCGCCCGCCGTCCCGGCATTCGACAGCTCGGTGCGGACACGGCCGGAGAACTCGCCGAATTCGGGCGCATTGGTGGTGATGTTGATGACACCCGCCGAGGTCGTCAGGCCGAACAGCGTGCCTTGCGGACCCTTCAGCACCTCGACGCGGGAGATGTCGAACAGGTCCGAGATATTGGCGTTGCCCTGGCTCACCTGATCGACGACGACGCCCACCGAGGCGACCGCACCGGGAGAGAACGTCAGGGTGCCGATGCCGCGGATCGATCCGCCGCCACCGGTGTTCTGGCCCGGCGCCGACTGGATTTCGAGGCTCGGCGCGATGCGGGCGAGGTCGTTGACGGTGTTCACCTGCTGACGCTCGAGCTGGGCCGCGCTGGCGACGGTGATCGAGATCGGCACCTCGGTCACCTTCTCCGCGCGGCGCTGGGCGGTGACGATGATGTCGTTGCCCGAGGCGTCGGCGGTCGAAGTGTCGGCGGGCGCACCTGCGTCCTGCGCAAGGGCAGGAGCGCCGATGGTGCTCAGAGCGATGCCCGAAAGCAGCGCAATCTTGCGAATGGTCATGTCTGTCTCTCCCTTGAACTTGTTATCTGGTTGGTCGAAGCGGCTCAGGCTTCATCTATGACGGAGTTGGAAAGGGTGCCGATCACGCCGATCGAGACTTCGACGGTGTCTCCGGCCTTGAGGTAGAGCGGGGGCTTGCGCTTGTCGCCAACGCCGCCCGGGGTGCCGCTGGCGATGACGTCGCCGGACTGCAGTTCGGTGAAAGTCGAGCAATAAGCGATGACCGTGGGAATATCCCAGATCATGTCGGAGACCGGCTGGTCCTGCACCAGTTCGCCGTTCACGCGGGTCTGTACGCGCTGCGCGGCAAGGTCATCGACTTCACCCGCCGGGATCATGTGCGGGCCGAAGGCGCCGGTGCCGGGCCAGGTCTTGCCGGGGGTGAACTGGATATTGTGCCGCTGCCAGTCGCGGATCGAGCCGTCGTTGAACGGTGCGTAGCCGGCGACATGATCCCATGCATCCTCGGGTGCGATGCGGCGTCCGCCCTTGCCGATGATCACCGCAAGCTCGCCCTCGTAGTCGAAGCGTTCGCTTTCGAGCGGGCGGACCATGGCGTCGCCGTCGGCGATCAGGCTGTCGGCCCAGCGGGTGAAGATCGCGGGATGCTCCTTCTGCTCGCGACCGGTCTCGGCGACGTGGGTGGCGTAGTTGAGCCCGACGCACAGGATCTTGCCGGGGTTGGGCACCACCGGCAGCAACCTGACGGCGGCGCGCGCGAATTCGCCGGTGACGGCAAGCGCCGCAAGGTCGCCCGCAAGCACGTCCTTCAGCCATGCATCGCTGCCGGAAACGCCGAGATCGAAGACGGTCTCACCGTCGAGGCGACCGAAGCTGCTGGTGCCGTCGGGGCGCTGGAAACTGATATACTGGGTCATGTTCATTCTCTCCTGACCTGCCGGGATTGCGGCAGCGGCGTTCATTGTGCTTGCGTTTCGTCCTGCCAGTCGCGGCGGAAGCGGAAGCGTTCCTCGGCGCGGCGCAGTCCGGCGAAATCCTTGTCCGAGATGCCCCACTGGTCGATGCGGTTCTCCGGCCAGGTCCAGTCCTCCGGCGCGCCGACGCGGTAATCCTCGGGCACTTTCTCGACGGCGGTGGAGAACTCGATCACCGGCCCGAACGGCGCGATGTAGTAGGCGTAGACGTTGGCCCCTGGCCCATGCCGCCCCGGCCCCCAGGCAGGCGCCAGCGCATGGTCGCGCAGCCTCCCGATGCCGCGCATCACCGCATCGAGGTCCTCCATCTCGAAGGCGATGTGGTTGAGCGAACTGATCCCTGCCCGCGCAAAAGCGGTCGAGTGGTGGCTGTCGTTGCAGCGCACGAAGACCATGCCCTTGGTCCGGTCGGAAACGCGAAAGCCCAGCACTTCCTCCACCGCCAGCCCCGACGCCTCGGCATCGGCCGAGTTGAACACGACATGGGTGAGCTTGACCGGCAGGTCGCGGCCCGCGATCGGCTCGACTTCGCCTGCATCGACGAGGAAGCGCAGCAGTTCGCCCTCGGGCAGTTCGACGAGCAGGCCGTAACCGCCGCCGGGGTCCTCGCTGACCGTGGCCCGGTGCGGCCAACCTGCGGCAGCGGCGCGGCCCGAGATGCCGTCAAGCTCCTCCGCCGAGCACAGGAAGGTCGTGGAGCGGACGAACTCGTCCGCCGATTGCTCGAAGGCGACCAGGTAGGGGTAGGAACCGGAACCGCGCAGGTAATGGGTCGTGCCGATCACTTCGGCGCCCGCCATGCCCCACACATCGGTCATGAAGGCGGCAGCAGCGGCCGGATCGGGCAGCGCCAGTTCGATGCTTCGCAGTTTCATGCCTCGGTCTCCTCGACAAGTCCGGCCGCCCTGATCCCTGCGAGCGCGCATTCGGCATCGCACTCGCCGGTATCGCCGCTGACACCCACCGCGCCGATCAGGGCGCCGCTCGCATCACGGATCACCACGCCGCCGGGCGAGAAGGCGATGCGCCCGCCCACGGCCGCGCTGACGCTATGGAAGAACACCGGATTGCCCTTGGCCCGCTCGGCGAGGACGGCGGTGTCGGCGTCCATGCCCACGGCCCCTTCGGCCTTGGCGCGGGCGATGTCGAAGCGGTAGAGACTCGCCCCGTCCTCACGCGCGAAGGCGACCGGGTGGGCTCCGGCGTCGAGCACGATCACCGCCAAAGCCTTCGCGCCCCGCGCCCGTGCTTCGGCCAGCGCGGCGGTCACGATGGTCTGCGCCTGCAGGAGCGTCAGGGTCATGCGGTAAATTCCTTATGATCGAAAAGCCGGGCCGCGCGAGCGGCCAGCAGGTCCTCGCCGCTGTCGGACGCGGTGCCGAAGACGTAGTGGTCCGGGCGCACCAGCACGGCATCGACGCCGTGCTGGTCAAGCCACGACGCGATCGCCTGATTGTCCGCCAGCGCCGCCGCGACGACGCGGGTGACGCCCCCGGCCTCGCCGGGCACGGTGTCGTCGCGGACGAAAAGGCGCCAGCCGTCGCCGGTGCATTCGTCCAGCTTGCTGCCGTCGGCGAGTACCGGCTGGACGAAGCGCGCGCCTGCACCCGAAGTGCCGGAAAGCACCAGTCCTTCGCGGATCGCGGGGATCAGGTCATGCGCGGTCTCACCCTGTCTGCCGCGTGCTTCCTCACGGATGCGGGTATCGCGGGCGGCGGCAAGGTCGGGGTCGAGTTCGCAGATGTAGCGCCCGGCCGCCACCGCCGCGCCGATCACCGCGCGCACGTGCGGGTCGCGCTCGGGCTGGTAGGTATCGAGGATCGCAGGCGACGCGCCCGCATTGATCACCGCGTCCATCTTCCACGCCAGATTGGCGACGTCGCGCAGGCCATGGCACATGCCCTGCCCGAAGAACGGCGGCGTCTGATGCGCGGCGTCCCCGGCGAGGAAGACATTGCCCACCTGCCAGCGATGCGCGACGAGGCCGTGGAAGCGATAGGTTGCGGCGCGCACGATCTCGTGCGGTACGTCGGCCATCCACGCGCCGACCAGTTCGGCGACCTTGTCCGGCGCAGACATCGCCTTGTCGTCCTCGCCGGGGAGCAGCATGAATTCCCAGCGGCGATGGTCGCGGCGGCCGGGCACCACGGTCGCGGGGCGCACCGGATCGCACATCATCACCGACAGCCGCTGCAGGTCCGCCCCTTCGGGCACGCCCGCGATCGGCGGGAAGCTGACCGGCCCCTGCACTTCGGCATCGACGACCAGCCAAGGCTCCTCGAAATCGAGATCGTCGAGATCCACGCCCAGCGCCTTGCGCACGGTGCTGCGCGCGCCGTCGCAGGCGATCACCCAGCGGGCCGAGGCGGTCTGCCGCTCACCGCCCTCGTCGTAGGACACGGTAACGCTGCCCGCGTCCTGCTCCAGACCGGTGAACGTCGCGCCCAGCTTCAGCGTGACGTTCGCCATGCCGGCGAAGCCTTCGCGCAAGTGAGCTTCCAGCTCGGGCTGGTAGAAGAAGTAGTCGTTCGCCCAGCCGAACGGGCGCGGCTTGCCCACCGTGCCCATATAGCGGATGACGCCGTGATCCGCGCCGACATGGAGGTGCCCGTCAGTGGCGATCATGTCGCCCTCGACACGGTCGATCACCCCGGCCGACTGGAACAGGCGCATCATCTCATGGTCGAGATGGACCGCGCGCGGCAGGGGGTAGTGTTCCAGTTCCCGTTCGAGAACGAGGACTTGCAGCCCTTTCAGGCCGAGAAGGTTCGCGGCCAGCGCGCCCACAG
This sequence comes from Novosphingobium sp. FG90, assembly GCF_057808725.1. Lineage (NCBI taxonomy): Bacteria > Pseudomonadati > Pseudomonadota > Alphaproteobacteria > Sphingomonadales > Sphingomonadaceae > Novosphingobium > Novosphingobium sp. FG90. The sequence continues at coordinate 100,284 of NZ_JBMDIO010000013.1, read as the reverse complement.
GGCCGCAGCCTACGACAACGACGTCGTATGACATGATTTTCGTCCCTGTTAAAACTCAGTTCGCGGCGGCGGCGACCCCTGCCCCGGCCAAGATATCACCTGGAGCCTTGTGCAGCTTGCCGCCCTTCATGATCATCTTCAGGCGATCCTTGTCCTGCAGGATCGCAACATCCTGCGTCGGGTCGCCGTCCACCAGCAGCAGATCGGCCAGCCAGCCCTCGCGGATCACGCCGGTCTCGATGCCCATCAGTTCACCGCCATGCTGGGTCGCGGCGCGCAGCGCCTCCGCCGGGGTGAAGCCGAAGTAATCGACGAAGTGCTGCAGGTCGCGCGCGTTGCGGCCATGCGGGTTGAACGGAAAACCGTAGTCACCGCCGACCAGCACGCGCACCCCGCGCGCCTTCAGTTGCGGAATCAGCTTCGCCTCCAGTTCCATGCGAACCTTTGCGCTCGCCTTCATGTGCGTCATGTCGACGTGCGGCGGCGGGTTCGCCTCCAGCGCGGCGACCGAGACACCGGGACCGGGGGCATAGAAGAACCTGTCCTTCTCCGCCGCCATCCGCTCCACCGTCGCTTCATCAGCGAAGGAACAGTGGTAGAGAATCCGCGCGCCTGCATCGAGGGCAAGGCCGATCGCCTCGGGCGAATAAGTATGGCAGGCGATCCACATCCCGGCCTCGCGGGTTGCCTCGCCCGCTGCCAGCATTTCCTCGCGGGTATAGAGCACGTCCATCGCGCTGCCCGGCTTGAGCGCATCTTCGCCCGAGACCACCAGCTTGATCGACCTGACGCCCTCGTCCGCGCAATAGGCCACGAACCGGCGCATCGCATCCGGGCCACGGCCGTTGAACACGTCGCCGGTATCGACGCCGTCGTCGCCCTCGGGGCTGCGCTCCAGCGTCGAGGGGACAAGGCGCGGGCCGGGGGTAGCACCGTCATCGACGGCGCGTGCCAGTTCCGGCTCGATCATGTCCCCCAGCGCGCCGGCCGAATAGAGGCTGGTGAAACCGTGGTCGAGCAGCACCCGCGCATTGCGCCAGGCGGCGACCTTCAACTCGTCATGCGGCAGGATGAACTGGTGGTAGACCTTCTCGAGCGAGGACGCCCAGGTCAGATGCGTATGCGCATCGACCATGCCGGGCATGAGGGTCAGCCCGCGCCCGTCGATCACCAGGTCCGCAGCCTCGTCCGCGAGCGCATCCTCGCCCACCGCGACGCGGGCGATACGCTCACCCTCGACCAGCACCGATCCTGTCCGGAGCGGCGATCCGGTGCCGTCGAAAATCGAAACCTGGCGGATCAATGCCCGCATCCTGCTCTCCTGCGATGATCGTTATTGATTGCTTGTTAGACCGCTCGAACCCACAAAGTAAAATAATGATTTTTTGCGATGCCATAGCAACAGGCTATGGATTTTGCAGAGCCTCCATCATCGCCTGCGCCGGGCGGGAAAGCGGGCGACCCGCCAGCCACAGCACGCCGACGCTGCGTTCACGCACGGCTTCCTCGATCATGATCGCGCGGATGCTGTCGTCGGTGACGCCGTCGAGCGCCACGGTTCGCGGCAGCACGGTCACCCGGTCACTCTCCCGCACGATGGCCCGCGTGGTGAGGAGGGAATCGCAGCGGATCGTCGTTCGCGGCACCGCCACGCCCGCGGCGATGAACAGCGCATCGACCTGCCGCCGGAACGCGCCGCGCGCCTCGGGCAGCACCCAGGGATAACTCTCGACCTCGCGCAGCGATACGCGGCCCGGCAGCAGCTCGTGCCGGGGGCCGACGATCAGGACGAAGGGATCGCTGGCGCACGTGACTTCCTTCATGTCCGCCGGAACGCTTTCGATGCCGGTCGTCACGAAAGCCAGTTCGATCGCCCCCTTGCGCACCATCTCCAGCAGTTCCTCGTCCGGCCGTTCGATGGCGCTGAGGGCAAAGTCGCCGATCGCCTCCTCCACCCGCATGATCGCGCCCGGCAGCAATGTCAGCAGAGCGCCGGGAGTGCCGCCGATGCGCAAGGGACCGGCGATGCCGTGGCGGGTATGCTCGATCTCGGTGACGGCGTCGTCCAGCAGCGTCGCCATGGCCTCGGCCCGGCGCTGGAGCACTTCGCCTTCCGCCGTCAGCACGATGCCGCCGCGCCCGCGCTCGAACAGCACGACGCCCAGCTTGCGCTCCAACAGCGAGATCGTGTTCGATACCGAGGGCTGCGACAGGTTGAGCGCCCGCGCGGCGGCGCTGATCGATCCGGTATCGCAGACCGCGCGGAACGTCAGCAGAGCGCGCGGGTCGATCGCCGAACTGCGCCGATATTCGCGTGCTTCCGCCATTCCGGTATGCCTTCCTCTGCCTGGGCCACATCCCTGACGAAGATCACCCGCCGACGCAATCCGCACCGACGGGTGAGTGCCGATCCATAAGACGATGCTTCAGACGATGCTTCAGACGATTCCGGCGCCGAGCCCCACGGCGGCGCGTTGCTGCGCCTTGCGGTCGCGCCAGCGGCTTTCGCGGTAGACGCCGAGCACGTCCGCCGCGCCGCCCGCCTCAACCCGCGCTTTCGCGAGGATCGGCGAGACATCGACGTTGTAGGCCCGGCGCAGCGCCTGGAAGGCCATCATCGTGTCGTTGGCCTCCTGCGCCAGATGCAGCGCCTCGCGGTCGACCAGCAGTGCCTTGGCGTAGCACGATCCGATCGCCTCGGCCGACGAGAGCATGGATTCGATCGGGTCTGTCACGTTGTGCGACTGATCGATCATGTAGCTGGGATTGAAGCCGTCCCGCGGGCTCAGTTCCGCCTCGACCAGTTCGTTGAAAACGAGGAACAGCTGGTGCGGGTTGATCGACCCGGAATCGAGGTCGTCGTCACCGTACTTGCTGTCGTTGAAGTGGAAGCCGCCGAGTTTCCCAAAGCGGTGCAGCCTCGCCACGATCTGCTCGATGTTGACGTTGGGCGCATGGTGGCCAAGATCCACGAGGCACTTGGCCTTGGGGCCAAGTTCCTGCGCGGCAAGGATCGAGGAACCCCAGTCGCTGATGACGGTGGAATAGAACGCGGGCTCGAACATCTTGTGTTCCAGCAGCATCCGCCAGTCGTCGGGCAGCGCGGCATAGACCTCGCTCGCGGCGTCCAGATAGCGGTCGAGGCTGCGGCCCAGATCCTGCTGGCCGGGGAAGTTGGTGCCGTCACCCACCCACACCGTCAGGTCGGTGGAACCCAGCTTGCGGCCGATCTCGATGCACTCGATGTTGTGCTCGACGGCCTGAGCCCGCGTCGCCGCGACGGTCGAGGAGAGCGAGCCGGTGGCATACGTCTGCGCCTGATCCTTCTGGTCCTGGAAGGTGTTGGAGTTCACCGCATCGAACCCGAGCCCAAGGCTCGCGGCTTCCTCACGCAGGGCGCCGTAGTCGCTGACCTTGTCCCACGGGAAATGCGGGCTGACGCGCGGGGTCAGGCGCGAGAGCTGGTTGATGACCGCACAGTCCTCCAGCTTCTCGTGGATGTTGGTGGGCTCGCCGGGGATGGGGAACTTGGCGAAACGGGTGCCGCCGCGCCCCGCGCCCCATGTCGGCACCGCCACGGAGAAGCCCGCGACCTTGTCCTTGATCGCGTCGATGGCGATGCCCGAACGCTCCAGCTTGCGGCCGAGCGAGGCGTAGTCGTCTTCCAGCGCCTCGGCGGCGCGGGCATTGGCATCCGCGATCAGTTCGGCGGAAATCGGCAGGTTCGTCATTGTTTCTTGTCCTCTCGCCGTATTCTTATCGGGTGAACGCCTGGGCGTTGCCCGCATCGACGTTGATCATGTTGCCAGTGGACTTGGCGGACTGGTCCCCCGCCAGGAAGTACACCGCCTCGGCAATGTCGCCGGGCAGCACGTCGCGCTTGAGCATGGAGCGCTGGCGGTAATGTTCCTCCAGTTCCTTGCCGGTGTCGATACCGTGGGCGCCCGCGCGCTCCTTGCGCCAGTCGCCGTCCCAGATGCGGCTGCCCTTGATCACGGCATCGGGGTTGACGACGTTGACGCGGATGCCGTGCGGCGCCCCCTCCAGCGCCAGACAGCGCGCAAGGTGATTGGCCGCCGCCTTGGCCGAGGCATAGGCGCTGGCATTGGTAGCCGCGGCGACGCCGTTTTTCGAGCCGATGAACACGACGCTGGTGCCGCCCTGTTCCTTCATGCCCCGCAGCAGCGGCCATGCGGCCCGGCTGGTGAGGAAGTACCCCTGCGCCAGAACGTCGTAGTTGCGGTTCCACAATTCGATCGTGGTTTCCTCGATCGCCGCGGAAGAGGCGATGCCCGCATTGGCGACGAGGATGTCGAGCCCGCCGAACTCGCGCGCGGCAAAGGCGAAAGCCTCGGCGACCTGCGCCTCGTCCGTCACGTCGCACACGACGGAGCGCACCACGTCCTTGCCGAACTGCTTCGCGAAGCCGGCGCGCACCTCTTCGACCACGGCGCCGTCGCGGTCGGCGAGGACCACGCAGGCGCCTTCCGCCATCAGCCGCGCCGCGCTCGCCGCGCCGATGCCGCCCGCCCCGCCGGTGACCAGCGCGACCCGGCCGACCAGCGGCCTGGGTGCGGGCATGCGCTGCAGCTTGGCTTCCTCGAGCAGCCAGTATTCGATGTCGAAGGCTTCCTGCTCGTCGAGGGCGATGTAGTCGCCGATCGCCTCGGCCCCGCGCATCACATTGATGGCGTTGCCGTAGAATTCACCCGCAAGGCGCGCGGTGGTCTTGTCGGTGGCGAAGGTAATGCGCCCGACGCCCGGCACCAGCACCACGACCGGGTTTGCATCGCGCATCGCGGGCGAGTTCGGACGCCTGCAACGCTCGTAATAGGCGGCGTAGAGATCGCGATAGGCGGCGATCTTCTCAGCCAGATAAGCGTCATCCTGAAGCCGCGCCGGATCGAGCGTGAGCGGCGCGATCTTGGTGCGCAGGAAGTGATCGGGGCACGAGGTGCCAAGATCGGCAAGGCGCTGGAAGTGTGCCGAGTTCACGAATTCGAGCGCCTCGGCATCGTCCGAATAGTGGCCGACCTTGCGCCGCGCTCCGGTCATCAGGCCGCGCAGACGGGGCATGAGATCGGCCGCGATTGCCGCGCGCTCGGCCGACGTGGCGACGGCGACTCCGCCGAACGCGGGCTTTCCAGCCAGCCGCGCGTTGAGATAGGCGGCAGCGTCGGCGATCAGTTCGACGGTGTGTTCGTAGCAGGCCTTCGCGCTCTCGGCCCAGCAGATGATCCCGTGCCCTGCGAGCATGACGCCCTCCACACCGGGGTTCGCCGCTACGAAATCGCGCAGTTGCACGCCCAGCGTATAGCCGGGGCGCTTCCACGCCAGCCAGCCGATCCGGCCGCCCCAGATCGCCTGGGTCGCTTCCTCACCGCCCGAGCTGGCAGCCAGTGCGATGATCGCATCCGGGTGAACGTGATCGACGTGCGCGAAGGGCAGCAGCGAATGGAGCGGCGTGTCGATCGACGCCGCGCGGCCGTTCAAATTGAAAGTGCAGTGAGGCAGGTAGCCGACCATCTTGTCGTCGTCGTCAGGGCCGCCGTAGTGCTGTTCGAGGCCGAGCAGCTTGTCCTGATAGAGCGTCGCGAAGCCATCGAGCTTCATCGATCCGATGTCGCCGCCCGAACCCTTGACCCAAAGGACCTCGACCGTCTCTCCGGTCAGCGGATCGACCTCCTCCAGCTTGGCGGAGGTGTTGCCGCCGCCGAAGTTGGTGACAGTCAGGTCCGAACCCAGCAGGTTGGACCGATAGAGCAGCAGTTGGGCAGGAGAGAGAGACGCCGCGACCGAGTCGTCCCACCGACTGATGGGCACGGCAAAGTTCAGCGCATCGGTGGAAGCGGCAGGAATGGCGGCGGATTTTGCCGGGTCGGCGGGGGCTGTGATCGTATCCATGGACACCCTCTGACATTTCCTCTTTTCATGTTCAATCTGACTCGATACTAATCGCTCATAAGCAATCAATCAACACCATGTTCGGGCAGATCGCTGCCTGGTTGAAAATGGCGGGCGGAGAGAATGACAGGAACAGGCACCTACATCGTCGTCGATATCGGCAAGACCCTCAGCAAGGTGTCGCTGTGGTGCCGTTATGGTACCCTTGTGTGCCGCCGGGTGCACCCCAACCCGACGCACGAAATCGACGGGATTCGCCGCCTCGACGCCGAGGGAATCGGCGAGTTTCTGCGGGCCACCCTGCGTGAATGGGCAGGCCATCCGGTCGAGGCGATCATCCCCGTGGCCCACGGCGCCGCCTTCGCCGCGATCGGAGAAGACGGGCTGCTTTTCGCCCCTATCGACTACGAACAGCCGATCCCCGGCGACGTCATGGCCGCCTACCGCGCCGAGCGCGACGCGCTTGCCGTGACCGGCTCCCCCGCCCTGCCCGACGGTCTCAACATGGGCGCGCAGATCTGGTGGATGGCACAGCGCCACCCCGAGGCGATGGCGAGCGGGACGCTGGTGCCCTGGGCGCAGTACTGGGCCTGGTTCCTCACCGGCCGGGCGGTCAGCGAAGTGACCAGCCTCGGCTGCCACTCCGACCTGTGGGCACCCGGCGACGCGCGTTTTTCGCCGATGGCCGAGCGCCTCGGCTGGGCCGACCGCTTTGCTCCCGTGGTCGGCGCGGGCGAGGTGGTGGGCACCCTGCGCCCCGAACTCGCGGCCGAGACCGGCCTGCCTCCGACCGCGCAAGTGCTTGCCGGCCTTCACGATTCCAACGCCGCGCTGCTTGCCGCGCGCGGCTTCGCACAGATCGCGCGGCAGGAGGCGACGATCCTTTCCACCGGCACATGGTTCATCGCCATGCGCCTTGCGGCCGAGCCTTTCCCCATCGCCGCGCTGCCCGAAGGGCGTGACACGCTGGTCAACGTCGATGCCTATGGCGCGCCCGTGCCATCGGCCCGCTTCATGGGCGGCCGCGAAATCGAGACGGTCATCCAGCTCGACACCCGCCGCATCGACATCCGGCCCGACCAGCCTCGGCTGATGGCTGAAGTCCCGGCGCTGCTGCGCCGCCGCACGATGATGATGCCCACGCTCGCCCCCGGCTTCGGCCCCTATCCCGACGGCGAGGCGCGCTGGGTCAACGCGCCGGTCGAGTGGCAGGGAACCTGGTACGCGCGGCGCGCGGCGATCTGCCTTTATGCCGCGCTCGTGGCGGATACCGCGCTCGACTTGATCGGATCCAAGGAGCGGCTGCTGATCGAGGGCCGGTTCTCCGAGGCCGAGGTCTTCGTGCGCGCGCTCGCCGCACTGCGGCCCGGCACCGAGGTCTTCCTCGCCAATGCCCACAACGACGTGTCGTTCGGCGCACTGCGGCTGATAGATCCGTCGCTGGAGGCAGGCGGCGAGCTTACCCGCGTCGAGCCGCTGGAGGGTGACCTGCTCGGCTACCGCGACGCCTGGCGCGAAGCCGTGGCGAAGGCGCCCGCGGGCGTGCCCGCATGATCACCGCCTCGATCCCGGACTTTCGCGAAGCGGCGCGGCGCAAGCTGCCGCGCTTCCTGTTCGAGTACATCGACGGCGGCTCCTATGCCGAGGCGACGCTGCGCCGCAATGTCTCCGATCTTGCCGACCTCGCCCTGCGCCAGCGCGTACTGCGCGACGTCTCCGCGCTCGACCTGTCGACCGAGCTGTTCGGCCAGAAACTCGCCCTGCCCCTCGCGCTCGCCCCCATCGGGCTGGCCGGGCTCAATGCCCGGCGCGGCGAGACGCAGGCGGTGCGAGCGGCGAATGCCGCCGGTGTGCCCTTCACGCTCTCCACCGTGGGTGCCTGCACCATCGGCGAAGTCGCGAAGGCGGCCGAGCAGCCGTTCTGGTTCCAGCTCTACATGATTCGCGACCGTACCTTCATGAAGGACCTGCTGGCGCAGGCGGCCGAGGCGGGCTGCTCCACCCTCGTCTTCACCGTCGACATGCCGGTGCCCGGCAGCCGCTATCGCGATTACCACACCGGCCTTGCCGGCTCGGGCGGGACCAAGGGCGCGCTGTGGCGCTTCGCGCAGGCCGCCGTTCGGCCGGGCTGGGCATGGGATGTCGGGATAAACGGGCGCCCGCACACGCTGGGCAACGTCGCCCCGGTGCTGAAGGGCAGGACCGGGATCGAGGATTTCTTCGCCTGGATGCGGAACAACTTCGACCCCTCGATCAACTGGCGCGACCTCGACTTCATCCGCTCCGAATGGACGGGGCCGCTCGTCATCAAGGGCATCCTTGATCCGGACGACGCGCGAGAAGCCGCGGAGCTGGGGGCGGACGGCATCGTCGTCTCCAACCACGGCGGGCGGCAGCTCGATGGCGTGCTGTCCAGCGCCCGCGCTTTGCCTCCGATCGTGGACGCGGTGGGCGAGCGGCTGACCGTGCTGGCGGACGGCGGCATCCGCTCCGGCCTCGACGTCGTGCGGATGCTGGCGCTGGGCGCCAAAGGCGTGCTGCTCGGCCGTGCATGGGCCTGGGCGCTCGCGGCCGGGGGCGAGGCGGGCGTTGCGAAGATGCTCAGGCTGGTAGAGGCCGAAATGCGCGTCGCCATGGCCCTCACCGGCACGACCCGCATCGACGAGATAGACCGCAACTGCCTGGCGCTGGGCTGAGACAAAAAGACAAGAAGAGAGAGGATCACGAGGATCATGGGAGGCAATCCGCCGCTGGGCGTCCTGTTTCACTGGCTGGGCGGCTTCGCGTCCGCCAGCTTCTACGTTCCCTACAAGCGCATAAGGCTGTGGTCGTGGGAAGTGTTCTGGCTCGCGGGCGGGGTGTTCTCCTGGGCCATCGCGCCATGGCTCTTCGCCTCGCTGCGCACCGAGGACCTGCTCGGCGTTCTTGCCGCAACGCCGTCGCGGACCCTGCTGTGGTGCTGGTTCTGGGGTGCGATGTGGGGTTTCGGAGGGCTGACCTTCGGGCTGACGATGCGCTATCTCGGGCTCTCGCTCGGCATGGCGGTGGCCTTGGGGCTGACGACCGTGATCGGCACGATGGGGCCGCCGATCTTCCACGGCACCATCGGCGAGATCGCCTCGCGCACCAGCGGGCAACTGACGCTGTTGGGCATTCTGGTGACGCTGGCGGGCATCATCGTCGTCGCACGCGCGGGCCATGCCAAGGACAAGGATCTCGGCGGCAGGATTTCCGAGGGCGTGGCCGAGTTCGACCTGCGCCAAGGCCTGCTGATCGCGGTGTTCTCGGGCGTCATGTCGGGTTGCTTCGCGTGGGGGCTCGATGCCGGCCAGCCGATCCGCGACCTGACGCTGGCGGCAGGCACCGACCCGCTGAGCCAGGGGCTTCCGGTGCTATGCGTGGTGCTGGCGGGCGGCCTTACCACCAACGCGATCTGGTGCGCCATCCTCATCCGCCGCAACCGCAGCTTCGGCCAGTTCCTCGGCCGCGTACCGACGGGCGAGACGCCGCCGCTTCTGGTCAACTACCTGCTGGCGGCGCTCGGCGGTACGCTGTGGTACTTCCAGTTCTTCTTCTACACCATGGGCGAGAGCCAGATGGGACGCTACGGCTTTTCGTCGTGGACGCTACACATGGCCTCCATCATCCTCTTCTCGACGCTCTGGGGCTTTGCGCTGAAGGAATGGAAAGGCGCCGCCCCGCGCACCCGGGCGCTGGTGTGGACCGGGATCGGCCTGCTGATGGGCTCCACCGTGATCATCGGGATGGGCAACATGACCGAGGCAGCCGCGCATCCCTGACCAACCATCCGTGAGCAGAAATGATGGATCATGATCGGAAAATCGGCCATAAGCCCGTCCAAAGGCCGACATAAACCGACATGAAGAGACATAAGGTAGCCAATGCACTCCACCCAGCGTGAACGCCTGATCCTCGAAGCGGTGACCGCCACCGGGTTCGTGACGTATCGCGCGCTCGAGGCCCGGCTCGAAGCATCGCCCGCGACGATCCGGCGCGACCTGACGCGGCTGGAGGAAGAAGGCCTGATCGTGCGCGTGCACGGCGGCGCCAAGCTGCCGCAGGAGCAGAAGGACGAACGCGAGGGCAGCCTTGCCGGCACGCCCTTCGCCCAGTCGATCCTGCAGAACCTCCCCGCCAAGCAGGCGATCGGCCGGGCGGCGGCGGCACTGTGCCGCCCGGGCGAGGGGATCATGATCGACGGCGGCACCACGACCCTGCAGATGTGCCCGCATCTGGCGGGGCTGGATTGCCAGGTCCTCACCAATTCGCTGCACATTGTCGATGCCCTGCTGCCGCAAGAAGGCACGCGGGTGCTGCTGCCGTCAGGCACCGTGTTCCGGGAGCAGAACATCATCCTGGCTCCGGCGGGCGAGGAATCGATGCCGCGCTTTCACGCGCCCAAGCTGTTCATGGGCGCCGCCGCGATCGGCCCGCAGGGCGTGATGCAGCAGGACGTCATCCTCGTCGCCGCCGAACGCCGTTTCATGGAGCGCGCCGAGGAAGTCATCGTGCTGGTCGACAGCAGCAAGTTCACCTCCTCGTCCGGGGCGATCGTCTGCGGGCTGGACGAGATCGGCACAATCGTCACCGATCCCGGCATTCCGCGGGACATGGCCGCCCGGCTGAGCGACCATGGCGTCAGGGTCATCATCGCCTGAGGCGGCGGCTACGCGCCCGCCAGCTTCCTCCTGATCAGCGACTTGATCTTCCAGTCCTCCAGAATCCGGCCGCCGACGTAGAGCGCCGCGAAGATGCCCGCGAAGACATAGGCGGAAGTGGGCGAGTGCTTGTCGTCCTTCTTCTCCTCTTTCTTCTTGTCCCCGTTCGACTTGTCTGGGCCATCCTTCTTGGGCTTCTCCGGAGCAGGCGCGCCGAGGAACTTGTCGATGGGATTCATCGGCACCTCGGCCTTTTCCTTGTCCTTCTTATCGTCCTTCTTCTGCGATGCCTCGGACGCGGGCGTCTCCAGTTTGCCGAGTGCGATCGTCAACTGTCCGAAGGCGAGGAACAGGAGCGGCGCGAGGAAGCAGAACAGCAGCGCCCGACTGGTCATGTGCCAGCGCAGCACTGACCCGGCCGCGCCGTTCTCGATCCTGAGGGTGCCGCCGTCGAAGACCGACATCTTGTCCTGCGCGGCCTGATCGCGCTTGGTGAAGGTCAGCGTGTCGCCGCCACGATCGTGGCTGGTCCCGCTTTCGAAGAACAGCGGGGTGAGGCGGTCCAGGGCATCCTCGCGCGACTGTCCGGGCGCGAGCGGCAGGCTGCCCCTAACATGCCAGATCCAGTCGATGAAACGCGCGTTCATGGTATTCCTTTCGGCACGGCCACAAGAGCCGCCCAGATCGGTGGACTGCATGTGCATGGGAGGAGAGCCGCGTCCGAAGCGCCGGATCACTCGGCCGGAACGGCGGTGATCGGCTGGCGCCCGAAGCGTTCCTTCAGCGTCTTCCAGCCTTCGGTGAAGGGGAAGGTCATCTGCTCGCGGATGCCCATGCGGCGGCCGCCCTCCATGCCCAGCAACTCCGCCTCGCCATCGACGCAAGTGCCGAACATGCGGTCGATGAAGATGTAGGTGTTGGTGAAGTTGCTGCGGCTCGCCTCGAAGTCCTGCGAGTGGTGCAGGCTGTGATGCTCGGTCGTGTGGAACAGGTAGCGCCACCAGCGGGGCGAATTGAAGCGCACGTTGATGTGCTGGTAGCTGCCGACCGCCATGCCGATCGCGCCTGCCAGCAGGAACGCGCGCGGCAGGAAGTCGAAGAAGCCGCCGACGCCGAGGCCGATCAGGAACAGCTCGACCGGGTTGCCGACCGCGCCCTTGTTGATGTTCAACTGGGTGATGTAGTGATGGACCGAGTGCGGCAGCCACAGCGGATACCAGTTGTGCATCCCGCGATGCATCCAGTACTGCCCGAAATCGAAGATGAACGAGATCAGGAATGCCTGCAGCAGCAGCGGCAGGCCGGTGAACCAGGCGAACTTGTCCCAGTGGAACGCGCCCTGGATCGCCTCGATCATCACGCCGTCGCCGATGTAGCCGTCGATGATGCGCAGGATCGTATAGCCGAGGCCGACGTAGAACAGGTCGGTCGCCAGTTCCTTCCAGGTCAGGTTCCAGCTCTCGTAGCGCGGGAAAAACCATTCGAGCGCGAGGAGGAACAGGCGAAAGCCGATGCCGATGCCGATCGCGGTCGATGCCTTGGCGATGGAATTGGGGGCATAGTACCAGAAGGCGATCAGCGCGAAGAGCACCGTGGGCTGGAACCAGGTGAAGACGAACTGCTTCAACGGGCCGCCCTCGACCCTGCCGATATTCTCCCAGCCGACAGTGACTGGGGCCTGTGTACCGATCAACCTGTTACCTACGCGAACCCCGTCCATGCGCCTGCCCTCGTAATATTTGACCACCCATGTCAGTAATACTTATTTCAAACATGGTAATACGGGATGGCGGCGGCGTCCATGCCCTTTCTGCAATGCAGCAGGAAAGGCGCAATAGTATGGGTCTGATTGTTCCGCCGGGATCCCGCTTGGCCCATTACTTCGGGGCCGCAATATAGCGCTCAGCGGACCGCCACTCAAAGAGATTTCTCCCAGAAATCCCGGCGATCCGCAGCCACATCGCGATTATGGAAATTGAATAATGACTTAGCGATGACCGGCAATCCCACCCCACCGGCATTGCCGCGACATGCGATCATTCATCTCGCCATTGCGGAAAAAACGAAGCAACCCGGAGCGGCATGACGCCACCCCGGGTTGCTTCGCTTCGTTCGCAACCTCGAGTCGAGGTCGGATCAGAAGTCCTTGCGCAGCATGATTCCGCCGTAGCGCTTGTCGTCGCGCGGGACGAAGCGGACGGTGCCCGCAAGCGCGCCGTTGGCAAGCAGGGTCGCATAGCTCTGGTTCGTGATGTTCTTCACGAAGCCGCGCACCTGCCAGCTATCGTCCGCACCCAGCAGCGCCACGCTGGCGTTCCAGATGACGTAGTCCGGCTGGACCGTGCTGGGCGTCTGCGTCAGCGAATACTGCGTCTTGCTCTTGAGCGAGACGTCGCTCTGGATTTCCAGGTTCAGCGAGTCCGTCAGCGCGAAGCGGTACGATGCGTTGCTGTAGAGCTTCCACTTCGGTGCGAAGGGCAGCGGCTGGCCGTCGATATCGCAGCTGGTCGGCGCGCCGACCGGGCAGTTGAAATGGACCACCTTGGCATCGGTATAGGCCAGCGAGGTATCGAGCGAGAGGCCCGGAATCGGGTGCAGGCCGAACTCCAGCTCCACGCCCTTGCTCTCCACGGTGCCCGCGTTGATCAGGCGGGTGACCTGCGCGCCGCCGACGACGTCGTTGTAGTTGGCCTGATAGTTGTGGAACTTGGTCTGGTAGACCGCCAGCGCATAGGTGATCTTGCGGTCCAGCGCGGTGCCCTTGATGCCCGCCTCGAACGAGTCCGAGGTTTCCGGCTTCAGCACGATCTCGTCCAGCGGCGTCGTCGCATTGAGCGAACGCATGTTGAAGTAGACGTTGTAGGCCGGTCCCTTGTAGCCGCGCGCATAGGTGAAATAGGCGTGAGTGGTAGGCGTCACGTCAAGCTGGATGCCGCCGCGATAGGAATCGCCGCGCTGCGAGGTCGAACCCTGCGCCTGATGGTACGCGCGGATCGAGGTGATATCGAGCGACGATGCCCCCGAATTGGTCGGATCGTTGGTCGAGGTACGCTCGTGGTAGAAGCTCAGGTCGTCCCAGATCGAGCGATAGCCCGCGAAGGCGCGCAGCCACGAGGTGAAGTTGAAGTTCGCCTCGCCGAACACCGCATAGTTCTTGCTCAGGATGCCGTAGTCGGCGACGCCGGTGACCGGGACTTCGCTGCCGGAGATCAGGCGGGTGACGGTGCGTTCATAGGTCTCGTCGGTCTTGGCGCGCATGTAGTAGGCGCCCACGACGTAGTCGATGAAATTGCCCTTGGGCGAGGTCAGGCGCAGTTCCTGCGAGAACTGGCTGGAGGCCAGCTTGCCCTCGTCGTGGATCTGCGGGAACGTGGCGGTCAGCTCCGAGAGCCCGTCGTTGTCCTGGAACTGGTGGTTCTTCCACTCGCGATAGGCGGTGATCGAGGTGACGGTATAGTCGCCCAGCTCCAGTTCGCCGGTCAGCGAGCCGCCGTAGTTCTTGTCGGTGACGTGCGTGTCGAAGCTGGTGCTGGCCTGCCGGTTGGACGCGCTCGGCGTGATGCCCACGCCCGACAGGAACGCGCCGAGCGGAGCCGAGGTGGTGACGGTGCCGGTGGGGTAGGCGGTCTGCGAGGTGCTCGTATAGACGCTGGTGGCATCGTCGTAGGAGTGCAGGTAGTCACCCGCGAGGGTGATCTTGAGTGTCTCGGTCGGGCGCGCCTCGATCTTGCCGCGCGCGCCGTAGCGCTCGTAGCCGTTGACCTTGCTGCCGGTGTTGAGGTTGCGCACGTTGCCGGCGTAGTTGGCGTAGAGGCCGTCGATGCGGGCCGTCACGTTGGAGGCGATGGCGCCGGTGACGCCGGCCTTGAGGCGGTATTCCTCATCCGTGGTGGCGGTGCCTTCGGTGTAGGCGTGGAAGGTGTCCGAGGGCGCGGCGGTGACCACGCTGATGACGCCCGCCGAAGAGTTCTTGCCGAACAGCGTGCCCTGCGGCCCGCGCAGCACCTCGATCCGCGATACTTCGCCCACATCGAGCGTAGCCTGTCCGGGACGCGAGAGGACGACGCCGTCGACCACCGTGGAAACCGAGGATTCCACGCCCGGCGAGGTGCTGATCGTGCCGACGCCGCGCACGAAGACCGAGCGGTCCTTGTTGGACGCGCTGGTGCGGAAGTCGACCGAGGGGACGGTGGCGGACAGGTCCTGCAGGTTGTGGATGCCGCGATCGTTCAGCGACTGGCCGCTGACGGCGGTGATCGCGATCGGCACCTGCTGGATGGATTCGTCGCGGTAGCGCGCGGTCACCACGATCTCGCCGGAGACGGGTTCAGGCGCTTCCTCGGCCTGCGCAACCACGGGGAAAACGGCCGCAGACGCCAGCAATGCATAACGGACGAAGCGGTACGAGATATCGGTCATCGGAAACTCCCTGGAATGGGAGCGTTGATAGTCAACCAATTCAGTTGAGAAAGATAGTTTTCCTTTAGCCCCCTATGAAACTTCCCCTAAGCGAGCGCTGCCGTCGTCCCCCCTCCCGTCATTGCGAGCGCAGCGAAGCTGCGCTTGCAATGACGAGGGGGCTGGATCGTCAAGCCACCTGGGGCTCGTCCACAGCAACGATCACGGGCATCGTCAGCTGGATCCAGCCGAGCGCGAGCAGGTAGGAGCACGCCGCGAAGCCGAACAGCGGCCCGTAGCCAAGCCCGGCCGCCAGCACGAGGCCGGACACCTTGCTGATGGCCGCGCCGCCCATGTTTCCGCAGAATGCGCCGAAGCCGGTCACACGGCCCACCCTTGCGCGCGGGGTGACGTCGGCGATCAGGCCGAACAGGTTGGTCGAGAAGCCCTGATGCCCCGCCAGCGCGAGGGCCAGCAGCGCGACGGCGGCCCAGTAGGCATCGACATGCAGCGCCAGCGGCACCGGCACCACGCAGAGCGCGGATACCAGCATCAGCGTCTTGCGCGTCCTGTTGACGCCTGCTCCGCGCGCCAGCATCGCATTGGCGGCGTAGCCCGCAAGCAGCGATCCCGCCGCCGAACCGCAATAGGCCAGCGCCAGCGGCGGCCCCAACTCGGTGCCGGACAATCCGAACTGCCGGTGGAAGTAATCCGGCATCCAGAACAGCATGAGCCACCATGTCGCGTCGGAAAGCACTTTGCCGACAGCGACGGTCCATGTCCGCCGCTCCAGCAGGAACAGCCGGTCGCCTGCCAGCGGGCTGCCGGAAGACAGGGCCGACCTGACCGGCGCACGGTCGCCGAAATCGACCCCGCGCGATGCCAGCAGCCAGCCGAGCACCCAGATTAGCCCGACCGCCCCGGCCGCCACGAAGGCCCCGCGCCAACCCCAGACCAGCGCGACCACTGGGATCGCCAGCGGCGCGAGGATGGCGCCCAGGCTGTTCATCGCATTGGACAGGCCGAAGCCCAGCGACCGGGACTCGGGCGGAAACAGCGCGGCGATCGTCTTGACGCCCGAGGGCGTACCCATCGATTCCGTCGCGCCGAGGCCGATGCGGCAAAATACGAACTGGCTGAAGCTCTGCGCCCAGCCATGCGTCATCGCCATGACCGACCACGCCGCCACACCCGCGACGTTGGCCCACTTGGCGCCGAGCCGGTCGACCAGCCACCCCGCCGCAAGAAAGCCCACCGCCGCGCCCGCCTGGAACCATGCGGCCAGCGTGCCGTAGTCGTCGTCGCTCCAGCCGAGGTCGGCCGCGATCGTCGGTTTGAGCACCGATATGATCTGCCGGTCCACGAGGTTGAGCACCCCCGCCGTCAGCGCCAGCGCGAAGATCAGCCAGCGGCGACGGGGGGAAAGCAACGCGCCCACGCTCACTTCTCCGAGGCTTTGTCCGAGGTCTGGCCTCCAGCGTCGATCTGCCGCTTCAACTCGTCGGCCAGCGGCGGGGTGTAGATGAGCGGCCTGCCCTCGGCCTGCGCCTTCAGCTTGGCCGGGGTATCGGGCATATTCGGATCGAAGCGGTCGACGGGGTTCGGCTTGATATACCAGTCGGCCGGGAAGTCCGCCGCATGCGGCCCGTTGATCCCCCGCCGCAGCGACCCTTGCGCGGTGCGCTTGCCATAGGGAATGACATGCTTGCCGCCCGAATTGGCCAGCTGGTCGTAAAGCGCGAGGCGGAGTTCCTGCTTCTTCGGAGCCCATGCCGGATCGTCGATCAGGTTGTGCATCTCGTCCGGGTCGGACTTGAGATCATAGAGTTCCTCGGTGTCGTAGACGCCGTAGTACTGGATATATTTCAGCCGGTCGCGCTCGATGGCGAAGGTCGTGGGGGTCATCGGGAAGTTGTATTCCCAGTAGTATTCGTAAGTGAAGTCACCCGGCTTCCATGCGGAGACCGGCTGCACGCCCTCCCACAGCTTCCAGGCGCTCGTGCCCTCGAACTGCGGTGGGCGCGGTGCTCCCGCTACGTCGAGAAAAGTCGGCGCGAAATCGAGGTTGCGGATGCGGCCATCGTTCACCTTGCCCGCCGGGACCGTGCCCGGCTCCCACACGACCAGCGGCACCCGGATCGAGGCTTCGTAGGCGTTGCGCTTGTCGATCAGGCCATGTTCGCCGATCATGTAGCCGTTGTCCGAGGTGAACACGACCAGCGTGTCCTTCTCCAGATGGTTCTCGCGCAAGTAGTCCATCACCCGGCCGAGGCTGTCGTCGATCGCGGACAGCGTGCCGTAGTAGTACTTGAGATACTCCGTCATCGGCACGTCGGCGTTGTAGAAGAAGTCGATGCCGTGCCAGGTGTTGCGCTGGTTCTGCACCCACAGCGGCTTGCCCGCATTGTTCCGGGGCGTGTTCGCCGCAGAGGCGGGCAGCGTGAACTTCGCCTTGTCGTACTGGTGCACGTAGCGCGGCGGCGGCAGCGGGTCCGAATGGACGCCCTTGTGGCTGAGATAGAGGAAGAACGGCTTCTTCGGATCACGCTCCTTCGTCAGCCAGTCCATCGCATAGTCGGTCAGTTCGTCCGTGATGTAGCCCTTCTGGGGCACCGTCTTCCCGTCCACGTTGAGGTTTGGAGAGGACTGCCCGGTATTGACCTTCGACGGCCAGTAATTGCCCTGACCGATGAAGCTCACCCACTTGTCGAAACCGGGGCGCGGCGCATCGGTGCTGGCGCCCATGTGCCACTTGCCGAAGAACGCGGTCTGGTAGCCCGCCTGCCGCAGATAGCTCGGGAAATAGGTGAGGCCTGCCTCGGAACTGTCGTTGTTGTCGACGATGCCATGGTTGCGCGCGGTCTGCCCGGTCAGGATCGTCGCGCGGCTGGGGCTGCACAGCGAGGATGTGACCACCGCGTTGGGGAAATAGGTCCCCTCCTTCGCCATGCGGTCGATATTGGGGGTCTTGAGCAGACCCGGCTGGAGAAAACCGAGCCCGTCGTAGCGCAGGTCGTCCACCAGCACGAATACGATATTGCGCGGGCGCGCCTCCTTCGCGGGCCGGGCCTGCGCGGCGGGCGCTTTCGCCGATACGGCCGCAGGCGCAAGCGAGAGGGCGGCGAAGCAGGCGGCGCCCATCAGCGCCCGCACGGCGGCGGAGGTCTTCTTCATGTGGTTTCCCGGTAGAGAGGATCGCCTCGGCCTCGTGGCCGTCGGACTGCAGGTGGCCGTTGTGCCGGTCATGGCTCGACGTCGCCACCGTATAACTTCAGGCGCACCCTAAAGAAAACCTTTGATTGACACCGGGGTGCGCCAACTCCGCTGCAGGGCCTTGCTTCCTTTCCAACCCGATCACTCTGAACGGGGCGGCGACTCGCCGGGGGCTGCGGCGCGCCCGCCGGAAGAATTGCTCTCACGGTCCGGGGCAACCGACCCATCGGCCGAAAACCCGACTAACACAGTATAATCAAATAGAAATACAACTACAGATCATTAACCAACATCGATTGACCGGCAATTCAAGTCGTTTCGTCGTACAATAACGAACATTCCCTAACATACATCGTCATGTGCCCCGAATTTTCCCAAGTGCTATTGAAGCACGGCACGCAGATCCGGTCGCCAAGTATCCATACATAGCTATCGCCATCCAAAGTCGATTTCACATCAACAGCGATCCACCATCCGCTTTGACGGATAAGGGGGAGGAGGGGCCTCATGCCTATCGTACCGACCTATCCCGGCGTCTACGTCGAGGAACTGGGCAGCGGCGTGCGTCCGCTGGCCGGCGTACCCACCGCGATCGCCGCCTTCGTCGGCTATACCGCGCGCGGGCTCGACAACCGGGCGACGACGATCTTCAGCTATGCCGACTACGAGCGCGAATTCGGCGGCCTCGCCGCGAACAGCGAGCTGAGCTATTCGGTCCAGCAGTTCTTCCAGAACGGCGGCGGACAGGCGATCGTCGTGCGCGTGCCCAAGAGCGACGGGGTCGCCGCGCAGGTCAACCTCAAGGAAGGCGTCGCCAACGCCGCCAAGGTCAGCTTCACCCTCACCGCGACCAGCAAGGGCGACTGGGGCAACGGGATCGTCGCCGACGTCGATTACGACGGCGCATCGGCGGGCAACTTCAACCTCACCCTCACCGACCTCGGCAGCGGCGCGGTGGAGCGCTGGGGCGACCTCAGCGTATCGACCGCCTCGCCGCGCTTCGTGGAGGCGGTGCTCAACGACCCGGCCAACGGCTCGCGCCTCGCCACGGCGAAAGTGCCCGCGTCCAACCCCGGTGCGCGTCCGGCCGAAAGCGGGATCGTCGGCACCGACTTCACCGTCACCTCCACCGGGATCACCGGCCTCGCCAACGACAAGGCGTACAAGGTCAGGGTCACCGCCAACCGGCCAAGCGGCCCCATCACCGCGCTCGAAGTCACGCTGATCAAGCAGGCCGAGACTCTGCCCACCTCGGTCGTCGCCCTCGCCCGGCTGCTGGAGCGGCGCTTCAACGAAGCGCTGGCCGCCGCGCTTCCCGGCGCAGCCGTCACCGTTGGCGTGACCGGTTCGGGCAAGGCGCTGCGCATCGTGCCCATGTTCGACCCGGCGCTTCTCCCCGCAGCCGTGGACACGACACTCTCGCTGGCGGACGGCGCCCCGGCCGGTGCCCTCGCGATGCTCAAGCTGCCGGCTGCGAATTTCAACGTCGGCCGCTATCGTCTCGGCACCGGCACGGCGGAGAACGCCCAGCGTGGTCCCGTCCCCGGCGCCGATGGCACCCTGCTCCCGCAGAGCGCCGACGTTATCGGCAGCCCCTCGGCTTTCACCGGCATTTACGCGCTGGAAAAGGCGGACATCTTCAACATCCTCGTCCTGCCTGACGCCACCCGCGCCAGCCCCGGCGATCCCAATGCGCTTGATACCGGGCTGGACCCGAACGCCATCTATCAGGCCGCGCTCGACTATTGCGCCAAGCGCCGCGCCTTCCTGCTGATCGACCCGCCGCCGACCGTGAACACCGTCGACCGCGCGTTCGAGTGGATCTCCTCGGGCCTGACCGTCAAGGGCGCCAACGCGGCCACGTATTTCCCTCGCGTCCGCATGGCCGATCCGCTGAACGACTTCCAGCTGCGCACCTTCGGCCCGTCCGGCGCGATCGCCGGGCTCTATGCCCGCACCGACGCCGAGCGCGGCGTGTGGAAGGCCCCCGCCGGAACCGACGCGCAGCTGCGCGGCGTGCGCGGGCTCGTCTACAAGCTGTCCGATTCCGAGAACGGGCTGCTCAACCCGCTGGGCCTCAACTGCATCCGCGCGCTGCCGGTCTACGGCACGCTCTCATGGGGGACGCGCACCCGCGTCGGCTCCGACGTGGAGGCAAGCCAGTGGAAGTACGTACCCGTCCGGCGCCTCGCCCTGATGATCGAGGAAAGCCTGTTCCGGGGCACCCAGTGGGTCGTCTTCGAACCCAACGAAGAACCGCTGTGGGCGCAGATCCGGCTGAACCTCACCACCTACATGCACGGCCTGTTCCGGCAGGGCGCGTTCCAGGGCCAGACCCCGCGCGATGCCTACCTCGTCAAGTGCGACAGGGAGACGACCACGCAGGCCGACATCGACCGGGGCATCGTCAACATCCTGGTCGGGTTCGCGCCGCTCAAGCCCGCGGAATTCGTCATGATCCGCATCCAGCAACTGGCCGGTCAGGCCGCTTCGTAATCGGCAAGGGAGAAGTTGCCCGATGGCCCAGTTCAACGTCAACGCCCAGCGCTTCGACCCGTACAAGAACTTCAAGTTCCGGGTGAAATGGGATGGCCGCTACGTCGCGGGCGTCAGCAAGGTCAGCGCGCTCAAGCGCACGACCGAGGTGGTCAAGCACCGCGAAGGGGGCGATCCCTCCTCCAGCCGCAAGTCCCCCGGCCGCAGCGAGTTCGAGGCCGTCACCCTGGAACGCGGCGTCACCCACGACGTCGAGTTCGAGCGGTGGGCCAACAAGGTCTGGAACTTCGGTTCCGCCCTCGGCGCCGAAGTCTCGCTCGCCGACTTCCGCAAGGACATCACCATCGAACTCTACAATGAGGCAGGGCAACCGGCGATCGTCTATCGCCTGTTCCGCTGCTGGATCAGCGAGTTCCAGTCGATGCCCGACCTCGACGCCAACGCCAACGCGGTGGCCATCCAGCACATCAAGATCGAGAACGAAGGCTGGGAGCGCGACTACGCGGTAACCGAGCCTTCCGAACCGAGCTTCGTCGAACCGCAGTAAGGCCATGTCCACGAACCCGGCCGAGGGACTGCTCGCCTTTTGGGAGGCGGGCACGAGCCCGCTCGCCCTGCTCCGGGCCGCCGAGCCCGGTGCCGGGGATGATGCCCTTGAACGCCTTCCCGTCGGCGCGCGTGACGGGAAGCTGATCGCGCACCAGCGGCGGCTGTTCGGCCCGGCCATCGAAGCGACCGTGCCCTGCCCCGCATGTGGCGAGACGGCGGAAGTCACCCTCGACGCCGACAGCCTGCTGGCGATGGCCCCGCAGCAGATTGCGCCGATCTCGGTGACGACCGGCGCGTGGAGGATCGAGGCCCGCCCCGCCGACAGCCGCGACATGGCGGCGCTGGCGACAGAGGAGCCCGAAGCGGCGGAGCGCGCCCTCCTCGCCCGCGTGGTGACGCTCTGCACCCGCGATGGTGCGCCCGCCGATCCCGCGAACCTCCCGCCCGAGGCCGTCGCCGCGATCGAGGATGCGCTGGAAGCCGCCGATCCGCTGGCGGCGATCACGCTGCTGGTCGCCTGCCCCCATTGCGGCGCGAGCATTCCGGCGCTGCACGATCCCGCGCACCACCTCGCCCGCTCGGTCGCGGCGGAGGCGCGGCGGCTGCTGGCCGAAGTCGCCGCGCTCGCCCGTGCCTACGGCTGGCGGGAGGCGGACATCCTGACGATGACCCCGCAGCGCCGCGCGGCCTATCTGGAGCTGGCAGCGTGAGCCGCTATCTCGCCACGCTCGCCGCCCGCGCCTCGGGCCGCGTGGCGCTGCTCTCCCCGCGCCCGCGCACGCTTTACGAGGGCGGCGGTGAGGATATGGCCTTCGAGGAACCGGCGTTGCCGATCGCCCGGAGCGCGCAGGCTGCGCCGCGTCCGAGTGAGGAGGCACCCTCCCCCGCAAGGGAAAACATGGCACCGCTCCCCGTCACCGCAGCCCCGACCATCGCGGCGACAATCCATCAGGGGCCGGTCATGCAGGTTACGCAAGTGCTCTCCCCCTTCGCGGACGTGCAACCGGCTGTCCATTCCCGGCCTGTGCCCCCGATCCCGCCAGCAGCCGCGAATGGCGAGCGCCCTGCAGTTCAGCAGCCCCCTGCAGAAGCCGGCCATGAGTTCAATCTCACGCATACCCCGGCTCATGAGCCGGACCGCGCCGCTCACCAACCGATGCCCCCCGCTGCCCAGCCGGACCTCGCGCGCTCCGAACGGACCATCCTGCGCGAAATCGTCCACCACCGCGAAACCGGCGAACCCGCCGATACGACGCCCGGCCCGCACGATCAGGCGCCTGCGCCGCGGACGATAGAACCCGCTCCCCTCCCGGTCGCACGCACGCTTCCCCGGTCCGCGCCCGTCGCACCGCAACCTCGCCAGCGCCCCGCCGCCGCGCCCCGCAGCGAGCCGCCGGTCGTCATCCGGATCGAGCGGATCGACGTCCACGCGGTCCCGCCTCCTCTCGCGCCGCCGCCCGCCCGCCGCGCACCCGCAGCTACAGCGCCTGCGCCCGGCCCCTCGCTCGCCGAATTCCTCTCCGGCAAGGAGCCCGCGCGATGAGCACGCCTTTCGCCATCGCCGGGGTCAGCGTCGTGCTGCGCCAGCTGATCGTCGAGGGGCTTGCGCTCGACAAGGCGGGCGACGCGGTCGGCACCATCGGCGTCAGCGCCGGGCCGCCCGACCTCGTCGCCAAGCCCGGCCAGCCCGAGCCGACGCGGGTGAACCTCTATCTCCATCAGGTCACGCCCAACGCGGCCTGGCGCAATCTCGGCCTGCCGGGGCGCGACAGCGCGGGCGACCTCGTCTCCGCGCCGCCGCTGGCGTTCACGCTGCACTATCTCGTCACGACTTTCGCGGCGGAGATGTTCGTCGCCGAAGTCCTGCTCGGCCACACCTTGCGCATCCTCGGCGAGAACGCGGTGCTGACGCGCGAGGCGGTGCGCCGCGCACTGGTGCCCACGGCGGCGAGCCCGCTCGCCACGGCTCTGGAGAACTGCGGCCTCGCCGACCAGATCGAACTGGTCAAGCTGACCCCAACCGCCGTCGCGCTGGAGGACATGTCGCGCATCTGGTCGGCGTTCCAGGCGCATTACCGCACCACCGTCGCCTACGAGGCGAGCGTCGTGCTCATCGATCCGCGCGCGAAGGGCCGCACCGCCCTGCCCGCCACTGCCCGCGCCGTCTTCGGCGAGACGCTGGCGCTGCCCGAGATCGCGCGGATCGGCCTCGCCGATGATCCGAGCGCGGCGGTGACCACCGAGGACACGCTGGCGATCTCCGGCCTGCGCCTGCTCGCCGCCAGCGGCACCGTGGTCCGCATCGGCGCAACGGACCGCTCGCCCGCCGCCGATTCCCGCGCCCACGTCCTGAACGTGGACCTCGCCGCCGCCCCGCGCCCGCGCGCCGGAGTGCAGAGCGTCACCGTCATCCACCCGCGCCAGATGGGCGATCCCGCCACCGCGCACGAGGGCGTGTTCTCCAACGCCGCCGCGCTGATCCTGCGCCCGGTGGTGAACACCGTATCCGCCGCCAATTCCGCGACGCGAACCATCGACGGCATCACTTACGCCGACGGCACCCTGACGGTCACCGCCGCCCGCGCCATCGGCCTCGACCAGCGGGTCGAAGTCCTGCTCAACGAACGCGGTGCCCCCGTCTCACGGCCCCCGCGCGGCTACGTCATCGCCGCGCCCGCCGCCAACGGCCTCGCCGAAAACGTGGACGAGGCTGCGCAGATCGCGATCCCCTACCGCGCCGTCGCGCGCGGCAGCTACCTCGTGCGCCTGCGGATCGACGGCGCCGAGAGCCTGCTCACCCCCGGCGGCGACGGCCGCTTCGCCACCCCGCTGGTGACGCTATGAGCGCGCCGTCTCTCGCCGGCGAGATCGCGGTGATCGAAGCCCACCTCGCGCTCGCCGCCGCGCGGTCGGCCGGAACCGGTGAGCAAGTCGCGGCCGCCGAAGCGACATTGCAGGCGGCGCAGGAGGCTTCCCAACCCGGCGGACCGGCCCGCCGCCTCGCCGAACGCCTTGGCCTTTCCGCATTCGCGCGGGACTGCCTCCTGCTGGCCGCTATGCCCCACTTGAGTACCCGTTGTGTGCCGTTGAGTGCCGCTGTAACCGGCGACCCGCAAGGCCGCATAACCGCCGCCCTCGCGATGGCAGTGCTGCCCGAGGCGGCATGGTCGGCGCTGCGTCCCGACGCCCCGCTGCGCGCCTTGCGGTGCCTGCGCCTCGCAGATCCCGACCGGCCGACCCTCTCCGAACTCCTGATCGACGAGCGCATCCTCCTCGCGCTGCTGGGGGAGGATGCGCTTGACGAACGCCTTGCCCCGCTGGTCCGGCCGGTGGCGGCGGGGGCGGAAATCGGCCCTTCCGGCCGCGCGCTGGCGGACCGGCTGGTCGAACGCTGGTGGTCGATCCGTGCAGGGGGAGAGGCTCCGGCGATCCGGCTGCATCACGGCGATCCAGCCGACGCGCGGCTCATCGCTCAGGCTATAGCGACCCGGCTGGGACGGCATCTCCACGTCCTCGGCGCCGCCAACCTCCCGCTCACCCCCGCCGAACGCCACGGCTTCGCGGCCCTGTGGCGGCGCGAGGCGCTGCTCGGTGGCCTCGCCCTGCTGATCGAACTGCCCGAGGACGCCTCCCCGGAGCAGGCCGCGCTCGCCGCCGACCTCATCGATAGACTGGACGAGTGCGTGATCGTGAGTGGTGGGACGGGCGTGCTCCCCTGCCGCCGCCCGTTCGTTTCCGCGACACTTCAGGTGCCCGCAGCGCCCGAACGTCACGCCCTATGGACGCAGGCACTGGGGCAGGCTCAGGCGGCCAGACTCAACGGCGCGACCGAGGCGCTGGCCAGCCAGTTCGCGATCGGTCCCACCGCCATCGCCCGTCTTGGCCCGCTGGCTGGGGGGCTCGACCGCGAGGCAGCGCGCGACCTGCTCCGCCGCGAGGCCCGCGCCCATGCCCAGTCGCGCATCGCCGCCATCGCCGAAGTCATCCACCCCGCCGCCGACTGGGACGACCTCGTCCTGCCCGACGATCTCAAGGCCGTGCTCCACGCCATCGCCGCGCAAGTACGCCACCGTGCGCGTGTCCACGAGGACTGGGGCTTCGCCGCAAGAGGCAGGCGCGGCCTCGGCATCGCCGCGCTGTTCGCGGGCTCCAGCGGCACCGGCAAGACGATGGCCGCCGAAGTCATCGCCGCCGACCTCGAAACCGACCTTGTCCGCGTCGATCTGGCGGGCGTCGTCAGCAAGTACATCGGCGAGACCGAGAAGAACCTCTCGCGCGTCTTCGCCGCCGCCGAGGGCAGCGGTGCGGTCTTGCTGTTCGACGAGGCCGACGCCCTGTTCGGCAAGCGCAGCGAAGTCGGCAACGCCCACGATCGCTATGCCAATATCGAGGTCAGCTACCTGCTGCAGCGCATGGAGAGCTACACCGGCCTCGCCATCCTCACCACCAACCAGCGCGAGGCACTGGACACCGCATTCTTCCGCCGCCTGCGCTTCGTGCTGCCCTTCCCGTTCCCCGACGAGGCGCTGCGCCGCACCGTGTGGGAGCGCGCCTTCCCGCAGGCCACGCCGACCGAGGACCTGGACCTGGGCCGCCTTGCGCGGCTCAACGTCGCCCCCGGCAACATCCGCAGCATCGCCGTCAACGCCGCCTTCCTCGCGGCGGCGGAAGGCGGATCGGTCGGCATGCGCCACTTGCACGAGGCCGCGGTGCTCGAATGCCGCAAGATGGAGCGGCCCGTCACCTCGGCGGAACTGGGAGGCTGGCTGTGAGCCGCGTGACGATCGAGGTCGGCCGGCTCGTCTTCCACGGGCTCGACGCCGATGAAGCGGGCCGCGCCGGGGCCGCGTTCTCCGTGGAACTGGAGCGCCTGGTCGGCCAGCGCGGACTGTCGCGGCCCGCTGCGCCCCCGCTTCCCGCCCCGACCAGAACCCGTCCCGAAGACATCGGCCGTACCGCCGCCGCCCGTGTCCATGCGGGGATAGTGAGCGGAAGGCGCGCGCCGTGAGCGAACGCAGCGTCCCATCCGCGCCGGAACGCGCGCCCGCAGCACTCTCCCAGAAGTGCCCCTCGGCTCAAGACGCGGCACAGGGCGCGGCACGGGGCGCTCTCGCCCGCCTCGCCCCGACTCTGGGCCTGATGCCGGGTGAGATCGACCTCAGGCTCGACCGGGAAGGCGATCGCCTGCTCGCCGATGCCGGGGCACGCGGCGCGGCGCGCGGCAACGTGGTATGGTTGCGCGGCTACGATCCCGCATCGACAGCGAGCCGCCTGACGCTGGCGCACGAACTGGTCCACGTCGCGCAAGGCCGTCTGACCTCCCCCCGCCCCACTTCGCGCCCCTCCTGCCGACTGGCCGCCGAGCACGAGGCCGAGGGCCTTGCCGCAGCGCTGGTGGCCGGAGCGATGGCACCGCGACCGCGTATCGCGACCGGCGGCGCGCTCCACTTCGACGGTGCCGAGCCGCCCCGCCCACGCAGTCTGGAGGAACTGGTCGAGGCCAACTACCGGGACGAACGCGAGGACATGGTGCGCCTGCTCGCGCAGGAAACCCCGTCCTCCGACGCCGTGACCCGCGTGCTGGACCTGCTGGCGCCGCTGCCCTTCGAGACGGCGCGGGTGCTGGTCGCCCAGTTGGACGCCGCCCCTCTTGCGGCGCTGGCCAACGGCCTCGGCGAAGACCATGCGCGCAGCCATCGGCGCGAGGTCCTGGCCGCAGCGGACGCGCTGACCGCAGACTTGCTGGGCCGCGCCGACAACGGCCATCGCATCTTCCGCGCAATGCGGCTCGACCCCGGCTCGCTCACCCCGGCCGAGCATCACGCCGCCGTCACCGCACTGCGCCGGGTGCCGGTGGACCAGCTCACCCGTCTCGAAGCCGGCGACAACGGCGCGGACCTTCGGGCGCTGCGCACCACCGCCCTGCCCGAATACAACCGCGACGAGGCCAGCCGCCGCACCGCGCGCACCGAGGCGGGACGGCGCGCGGCCTCTCCCGACCTAACCCGCCGCGAGGAGGATTTGCGCCGCACCCTCTCGATCATGCTCACCGATGCGAGCCGAGAGGATGCGCGCGAGGCACTACGCCTGCTGGCCGAAAATCCGGCGCTTGCCGCGCCCGATCCTCGCTTCTCGGGGGCACCTGCGCCTGCGCCGGACGATGCCCTGCCGCCCTTGCCCGAAAGCAGCCTTCAGAGCGTGATCGCACGGCTCGACGGCGCAGGCATGGTGGAACGCTGGATCGGCGCGCTCGAACCCGCCGACCGCCAGGGCGAGACACCCGAGGCGCGCGGCTTCGCGATGCTCATCCGCACCCGCCGCCCGGACCGGACGATGGCCCGGATGCGCACGCTGCTCACCCGCAACTTCTTCGACTGGGCGGTGCGCGACTGGGAAGCCTCGCTCGCCTGGGACATGCTGCGCGCCATGCCACCTGCCGAACAGGCGCGCTTCCAGTCGCTCGACGACGGCCGCCTCTACCTGCGGCTGATCGAGGAACTGCCCGACTATGTGCGCGCCGAAGCCGCCATGGCCGGGCTGATCGTGGTGCGCGGGGAGGACGGCTCGCTTTCCGACCTGACCGGAGAAGCGGGCCCACTGTTGGAGGGTCAGGCCGAACTGATCGCCGCCGCTCGCGCCTTCGACGATAGCGCCGAGGCTGCCTATCGCCTGTTCGTCCGGCTCACCGCACTTGCCGTGCCTGCTCCGGCTCATGCGCCGCCAGAGGGAACCCGGCCCGCATCTGAGCGCCCTGCCCCGGGCCTCTCCGTGCTTCAAGCGGTCGTACACAGGCTCGACGTGCTGGGCCTGATGCGCCGCCTCTTCGCCGCCCTGTCCGACGGGGTGAAGCAGGACCGGCGCTACTGGAACGATCTGGCCACGGTCCTTGGCGCCCGCGACCCGGCGTTCAACCGCGAGGATTTGCGGCGACTGATCCACGTCAGCACTTTCCTGTGGTTCATCACCATCGACGAGGTGACTTTCGAGGAGGCGCTGTTCGCGTTCCATATCCTGCGCGCCCTGCCGGAAGACCAGCGCCACGCCTTCGAAATGGAAGATCGCGGTGCCTATGCCACCCGGATCGCCGGGGCACTGTCGCAGTCGATGCTGCACGAGGCCGGGCTGTCCTTCGCCTTCACCCGCCCCGACGAGCACGGCGAAACGCCACTGCGTCGCCAGATGGCCGATCCGGCCGCGTGGGACGGCACGAACCCGGCCGAACTGGCCCTGCTGGTCCAGATGGGCATTACGGCGGGCGACTTCGACTGGATTTTCGAGCAATCGCGCCGCCAGCGGGCATGGACGCGCGAGCCGCTCGGCCCCGTGATCGAGCGTTTCGCGCTCTACGACCCGCGCGTAGGCCGCACTTTCCCTCGCCCGCACACCGTCAGCGCGGCGCGGAACAGCCGTCACCTGTTGGCAATGCTGTTCGGCACCGGCGCCTACGAACTGGAGGAGTACACGCGCCCCGTCCACGGCGTCGATCCCTTCACCGGCGAGCCCGCGACTTACGCCGAAACCACCGGGCTGAGGGTCACCGTGGACCTCGAGCAGTTGCAGGACAATGCCGTTGCCCCCCTTTACACCGGCGCGGTGCTGGCGCGTTCGCCGGGGGAGCGGGTTTCCATCGGCTCGGGCAACCGCGAGGCGGCGCTGGCCCAACCGAACGTGGTCGATATCGAGATCAACGAGCCCGCCGGTTTCATGCGCGTCCGGGCAAGCCGCATCGCACTGGCACGCTTCGCCTCCGTCTCGACCGGATCGACGCTGCGCGCGGGCGCGGTGTCGCTCACAGATCTCGACTTCGCGATCACTTTTGCGCCCGAGGACTTGCGGGCGCCGCGTGCCGGGCGCTTCCACGTGGACGACGTCACGCTCGACGAGATCGTCCATACCAGCGCGGGAGAGGCCGAACCGACCGGGCTGCGCCATCTGGGCATATCCGACGTCGATGCCAGCGCCAGCTTCCAGACCGCACCACTACCCGATTCCCCCGTGCTGGGCCATGTCCTTGGCCTGCTGTGGGACCTGGCGCTCAACCGCGATACGCTGACCGAGCGGGCGGCGGCGAACACGACGCTCGGCACCGCCACGATTTCCATCGGCCGCATCGACGCGCAGGGCCTACATAGCGGCGATCTGCGTGTCGCCAGCCTCTCGGTCGAAGGGTTCACCGCCGCAGCCGGAGGCAACCGCGCGGCGGCGCTGCGCGCGCAGATCTTCGTGCTCGACGCGCGGATCGAACGGGCACGCGCCACGGCGCCCCAGCAGGTCGCCCAGATGATCACCGAACGCGAGGCGCTGCGTCCCCGGCTTGCCGCGCTCGAACCGCTTGAAGCGGAAATGCTCGCGCTCATGGCGCGCCTGCAGACAGGCCATCGCCTGAACCCCGCCGAGCAGGCGCGCCTCGACACGCTGCAGGCCGAAACTGGGGTCGGCGGTGCGGGTGGTCTCTCGGTCGCCATCGCGCGGATAAGCGCCGACGGCATCGACGGCCCGGTTCGCCTCGGCCATGCGGAACTGACCGGCATACACGGCGGCGGCGACACCGCAGCGCTCGCGTTTCGCCAGATGACCAGCGAAGAGGCGATCCGCCGCTTCATCAGTGCCGGCCCTCCCTCCCCCGCCCGCCTCGGCACCGCGACCAGCGGGCCGAGCGTGACCGCCGACGACTTCACCCTGCGCGACCTTGCCCTGCCCGCGACCATCCCCACGCTCGCGTCGATCGACAGGCAGTTGCGGGCCGATCCGCCGCCGCTGCCCGCCGAGCACGAGCACCTGTTGCGCCTGCGCCCGCTGGTGCGCCGTTATGAGGAACTGCGCTCGCGCTCGCTCGACACGGCCGCTCCGGAAGGACTGGCCCGCTCGCCCGAGGACCAGCGCGCGTTGCTGGAGGTCTCGCGGCAATTGGGCGAACTGCTCGACATCCGGGTGCGGGATGTCACCGTGACCGGGCCGACCCTCTCGGTCGGCAGCAGCGAGATGGTTTCCGCGCATATCGGCGCAAGCTCCGTATCCGTGCGCGGCATCCACGGCGCGGGCATCACCGAGCGTGAAGGACAGGCGCTGACTCTCTCGGGCCTCGGCGCGGGCCTGCGCTTGGCGACTGACGGACTGCATGTGGAGGGGCTGTCCGTCCGGCAGCTCGACCTCGAGGCCCTCGACTACAACAACGGAACCCATCACATCTGGGCCAACGGGCTCAGCACGGCGCGCGGCATCACCGCCGACATCCTGTTCCGCCGCCGCGCCCCCGGCCACCCGGGCGAAAGCGGCGGCCTGGATTTCCGCAACATCCGAATCGAGGCGTCCAGGATCGACCGCATCGAAGGAAACGGCCTCGGCTACGAACGGCTGGTGGGCGCCGCCAGTTCGTACCGGGTGGAGATCACGTCCGGCGCGCTGCTCGGGCTGGAGCTGCACGCATTCGACCTCGACCTCGGCGGCGAGGAGACACGCATGTCCGGCACCATCGAGGTCGCCGGATTCGACCAGATGCGCTTCCACTTCGCGATGGGGCGTATGCTGGAAGCCGCAGGCCGGCTGGATCGCCCGGAAGGCGTGGCGGGTACACCTCCGGCCGTCCGCGTCGGCATGGCCAGCGACGGTCCGATGACCGTGGACCTCGACGCCCTCGTCGCATCCGACACCGATGTTACCTACCGTAGCGCGGACGGACACAGTGGCGGCGGAATGCATATCACACGCGGCGACCTGTCCGGCGGGATCGCGCTGGCGGGCGGCGTCACCACCATCGATGCATTGCGCCTCGACACGCTGGCCTTCAGCCGCATCGACTGGCGCACCGCCGAGGGCACGACGATCCGGGCCGACGGCCCGACCATCGCGACCGGCGTCCGGTTCTCCGGCCACTACGCCTCGCTGGCGGACGACCGCAGCGAATTCGCGATCGACCGCCTCCACGTTGACCGGATCACCGCCGCGCGGATCGTAGTGGACGCCGGTTCGCTGCATCTCGAACTGCCCGAAGCCGCTCCCGGCGGGCATCCCTTGGCCGGAGAGGCGGCGACGCTTTCCGACATCAACGTGCACAACCTGCTGATCGCAAGCGGGGGCGGCGCGGCCACCACCATCGGGCCGACGCCGGGCGCCCCACGGGCGCGCGGCTCGATCGGCTCGGTCGAGGCCGATTTCCTGGTCCGCTACGGCGAACAACTGCGTGCGACCGGCATGTTGAGCGCAGGTCGGATCGACTTCGCCTTCGATCCCGGCGGCGCGATCGAAGGGCGAGCGACCGGCATGTCCGGCGCAGGGACCGTCCACTACGGCGATGGGACGGGCACTGGGACGGCCGGGGGAACAGGCGGGGGAACGGGCACCGGAACGAGCGTGGATGTCGGCTACGGCTTCCGGAACTTCGACACCGGCCTGATCCGCTATTCGGGCAACGTCGTCTCCATCGGCGCCAACGGCAGCGCGCCGCTGCACCTAGACAGCATCGCCTTGTCCCAGCTCGAGCTGTCGGGACCGTCGATGCAGATCCTCGCGCCCGACACCAGCGAGATCACCGTCGGCGACGTCACCGCGCGCCTCTCCATCCACCTGCATCCCACGCCCGCAGCCGCGGCGGCCGCCGGCACTCCCTACGAGCGCATCGTCATCGACGAGTTGCGCATCGGCGAGGTCGCGGCTGCGGGGATGCGCATCCACCTTGCGAGTCTCGACCTCTGGCTGGACCTGCCGCAGAACGAGCCCTTCACGGTCGGCCCGGTCCTTGTCGGCCGCCCCGTCGATCCCGCCAGCAACGAACCGCTGGAGATCGTACCCTCCGCAAGCGGAACCGCGATAACCGGGCTGGTGCGCGCCGAGGCGCTGCACACCGAGCGGTTGCAGGCGCAACTCGTCGGCTCCCTCAACGCCCGGATGGCGTTCCACGCCGACGTGCTGGAAGCGAACCTCGCCGGAAGCGGGCCGATGAGCATAGACCTGCTCAACTGGTCGGCCACGCAGATCGTCGGCTACGTCATGGGCGACCCCGACCAGCGCATCCGCGTGCGCCGGGGTGCGGGCGGCACCCGGCACGACATGTTCGGCGAAGGCACCGGCATCGGTGGCGAGCGGCTGACCTACAACGAGGCCGAGGGCGGCCACGTCACCGTCGCCGGGCTCAATGCGCGGGGCCTGCGCTATGACGACGAGGGTTCTGGCATCCACCTCGACATCCGCCGCATCGAGTCTCCGCAAGTCGCGGTGGACCTTGGCGGCAACAACCAGGGCCGCCGGGTCATCGAGATTCCGTCGGCTACGATTACTGACGCCTGGTTCCGCATCGATCCGATCCCGTCCGGCGGCAGCGGCAGCGGGGCAGCAGCGTCGCGCTACGTGGCGGGAGACGCGGGCGCGGCATGGCTGGCCGCGAACCATGAACTGTTCAGCCACGTCAACGGCAGTTTCACGCTGGCGGGGGCCTACGGCATCGATGGAGCGCTGGGCATCCCTTCGCTGGACTACACCTTCGGGGTGAACGTTCCGATCACCAACGGTTCGATCAGCTACGCCGACCTCGAGGCGCAGATCCCCAACCTCGCCGATGCGCTGGTGGACTTCCACCTCGAAGGATCGACGCTTTTCATCGGCGCCGGCTTCCACTTCTACCCGCCCGGCGACCCCGAAGGCATGGGGCCTGCGCCGGAGCCGATCCCCATCTATCACGACTTCTTCGAATGGAACCTCGAAGGCAACCACCTGCGCGAAGCGGAAGCAGGCCGGATCGACCTTGAAACCCTGCTGCGAGCCCGCTCGCCCCGCGCACCGTCCGCACCTTCCGACGACTCCGGCGGCACGGATTACGCGGCGCCGCTCAGGATCGACCGACTGGCTCTCGCGCTCGGGCTGGACAACGGGTCGGACCTCACCGTCTCGCTGGGATCGATGGGAACAGCGACACTCGCCCCGCACGCGCTCGGGGGCCTTACGGTTACGGGGGCGCTGCAGCCACTCGACCCGATCTTCAACGCCTACCCGAGCCTCCGCCGCCAAGGGATCACCAATCCCGAGCGCCCCGGCGCGCTGGCGGTGCGGCTCGATCATTTCGATCTCAGCGCGCTCGACCTGCGCTTCCCGACGCGCGGGCGCGGATCGCGCGACGTTCGCACCGGCGCGGTGCACATCGGCCGCATCGCCGACGCCGAGATCGCCTTTGCCGGGCTGACCCCGCGCACGGCGGAGGGCACGCTGTCCGAGGCTAGCGTCACCAACCTGATCGTCACGCTCAATCCCGATCAGGTCTGCCCGGTGCCCGAGACGCCCGCAGCGCGCCGCACGGGTGCGCCAGCGCTCGACACGGCAGGCACGTTCCGGCCGCTCGATGCCAACGGCAGGCCGGTGGAGGACCGGCCGTGAACGCCCCCGCGCCCCGCGCCCCGCAGACGGCGATACGCCCCGCGCTGGAGCAGCGCGCGCACGATACGGCGGTGCGCGGACTGGCCGCGCCGGGCCTCCTCGGCGGCCTGCCCGCAGCCCGCCGGGACGCTCGGGACGACGCCGGACTGCTA
Organism: Novosphingobium sp. FG90; assembly: GCF_057808725.1. Taxonomy (NCBI): domain Bacteria; kingdom Pseudomonadati; phylum Pseudomonadota; class Alphaproteobacteria; order Sphingomonadales; family Sphingomonadaceae; genus Novosphingobium; species Novosphingobium sp. FG90. The sequence goes on along the minus strand of NZ_JBMDIO010000013.1, from coordinate 66,530 downwards.
CCCCGCAGCGGGGGTGCCCCGCTGCCTCATCCGGTGCGTCGGCAGGCCGAAGGGCGGCTGGGCGTCGATCTGTCCGACGTGCGCCTCCATACCGGAGCCGAAGCACGGGAACGTGCGCAAGCGCTGGGCGCCAATGCCTTTGCACTCGGGGACGATGTCGTGCTCGCCACCGGAGCGGATACGCCGGTACTGCTCCACGAACTCGCCCATGTCGCGCAGACGCGCACCGGGGCCGCCCCGCCGATCGCGCTCCACGACGATCCGCCCCGCCCGCGCGGCATCGGCGCAGCGCCCCCGCGCGAGCCGTTCGAGCGCGGCGAGGGCGTGATGCCGGAAACCGGCCACGTCCTGTTCGAGCGCGACAGCGCGGACCTCGACCCCGGCGACCTCGCCACCATCGAGGGCCTGATGCGCGGGCGCAGCCGCAGGCTTTGGGTGGACGTCTACGGTTATGCCTCGCTGGAGGGCGACGACGCCTACAACGCGAACCTCTCTGCCCATCGCGGCGTCGCGGTTCGCCGCGCGATCGAGCCGCTGCTGCCGCCCGGTTCGCTGCTCGACGTCCACGCGCAGGGCGAAGTGCAGGACTTCGGTCCGGTGGAAGAGAACCGCCGGGTCGGCATCCGCCTGCGCGACGCGCCGGAGCTTTCCAGCATCGGCCTGCTCGGTGACTTCCATCTGCAGCTCGATCCGAGCCCGCTGGTCGGGGGACGCCCCAATACGTCCACGCCGCCGGTCGGGAGCGAGCCGGAGGCATCCGTGCCTCTCTTCTCCCCGCGCTTCGGAGAGAGCCTGCTGCCTCCTGACTACGCGGCGCGCTTCGATGCCACTCTGGTCCCGCCGCTGACGGGGGCAAGCCCTTCGTTATGGAACGGCGATGGCGTGGACTGGACCGCGCTCTCGCGCTCGGCGGCGCTGCGCGGCCAGTCGGTTGACCCGCGCGACGCGGCCGCGGCGGAAGCGCGATATCGCGCACTCCTGCCGTTCTGGAGCGACATCTTCGGCCTCGGCATCGGCGACTTCCTCGCCCGCCGCACGATCTCCAGTGCTTACGAATCCTACCAGTACCGACAAAACCCGAACCAGTGGGACCGCTGGCAGCAGGAAGACGAGATCCGGGGCACCTCGGTGCGCGGGCTCTCGATCGACCTGCTCGATCCCCCCTGGGCCGAGAGGAAGAAAAAGAAACCCTGAAGCAAAAGGCGCGACGATGGCCAGTTCCCCCCTCACCCCCCGTCTGCTCAAGGCCGGTCTCGTGCGTGTCGAGCCCCAGACCGGCGTGCTGATCGAGGTCGTGCCGCTGCAGTACAACCCCGACACCCTCTCCCGCACCCTGCAGCCGCGCGGGGCGACCGACAGCGCCCCGGCAGAGGAGGCGACCCGCCTAACCGGCCCGCCGACCGAGACGATCTCGCTGGAAGCCGAACTCGACGCCATCGATGCGCTGGAGAATGCCGAGCCGACCGACGATGCCGCCACGCTCGGCCTCTGGCCCCAGCTCGCGATCCTCGAACGGATGCTCTACCCCGGCCTTGCGGCGATGCGCGCGGCCCACGCACAGGCGGCGCGCGGTGCGATCGAGGTGCTGCCCGCGCCGGAGCCGCTGACCGTCTTCGTCTGGGGCCGCTCGCGGGTGATGCCGGTGCGCCTGACCGACATGAGCGTGACCGAGGAGGCCTTCGACACCGCGCTCAACCCGATCCGCGCGAAAGTGAAGCTGTCGCTACGGGTGCTCAATGCCAATGATCTGGGCTTCACCAGCTGGCCCGCATCGCTCTACCTCGCTTATCAGGGGCGCAAGGAGAGCCTTGCCGGACGCTTCGGCGGGCGGGCTCTGTCCGATCTTGGGCTGGAGGCGCTGCAATGAGCACGTCGCAGCTTCCCGTCCTGCCCGGCCTTACTCCCGGTGCCGAGCCCGCATTCGGCGCGACCAGCCGCTATCAGGGCCTGCCGCTCGCCACCGTCACGCTGCCAGACGGCAGTGACGCGGCCTACGTCACCCGGCGGCTGATCCCGCCGCCCGAGGCGTTCTCCCCCGCCGGGGTCGCCGAAATCGGAGTGAGCGACCGCGCCGACCTCGTCGCGGCGCGGGCCTACGGCCGGGCGGAACTGGACTGGCGCCTCGCCGACGCGGCCGGGCTGTCCGACATCGACGCGCTCGCCGCGACGCCCGGCTCGCGGGTCATGGTGCCCTTGCCCGGCCCCACGCATCAGGCGCAAGGCGATGCTTAGGGGCGCGCAGCTCTCGATCCGGACCGGGTTCATCACGCATGACCCGGTGCCGCCCGCGCTGATCGACGCGATCACCGAACTTCAGGTGACCCGCCAGTCCCCGCGCGGCGGTTTCCAGATGAAGCTGAACCTCGCCAAAGGCGGCGCGGTGGAGACCGAGATGCTGCCCGGCGGCATGTTCACGCCGGGCAAGCGGTTCATCTTCTCGCTCACCATCGACGGCCTGCGCACGGTGCTGCTCGACGGTTTCGTGGCCCGCTACGACGTCGCGCAGTCGAACGAGAGCGGCAAGGCCACCCTCAGCGTCACCGGCGGCGACGTGACGCAACTGATGGACCAATACGACGTCACCGGCCTGCCGATGCCGGGCATGCCGCCGATGGGCCAGGTCGCTTTCATCCTGGCCCGGTGGACGCCGCTGGGGGTGATCGCCGCGATCCTTCCTCCGCCGAGCTGGACGATCCCCAATCCGGTAAACGGCTGGCACGTCCAGCAAGGCACCGACTACGGCCACGTCAACCGTCTCGCCCGCGATTGCGGCTACGTCTTCATGGTCGAGCCGACCGAGGAGGAAGGCGTGACGACCGCCTACTGGGGGCCGGACCTCGGCGGCCTGACGCCGGGCGGCAACTTCAACAGCCAGGGCTTCTCGATGCAGCCCGCGCTGACGGTGAACATGGATCAGGCATCCAACGTGCAGTCGCTGAATTTCACCTTCGACGGTACCCAGAAGCTGCTGCCCTACCTGCTCAGCCAGGAAGTGCGCGGCACCGGCCTCACCATCCCGATCCCCATTCCCGGAGAGGTCCTGAGCCCGCCGATGGGGCCGGGCTGGATACCTTATGCCCGCTTCTCCAAGCTCGCCGACCTCGGCCGCAATTCGGACCGGGAGACGCAGGCACGGCTCGACGTCCCCGAACTGGTCATGCGCGGGCTGGGAGAAGCCGCGCAGGCCAGCCGCGTGGTCGGTGCCTCGGGCACGCTCGACGTCGCGCGCTACGGCCGGGTGCTGGTGCCCGGGCGGCTGGTGCCGGTGCGCGGGGCCGGGCCGCATCACGACGGCGTCTACCTCGTCAAGTCGGTGACGACCTCGATCAAGCGCGGGGAACTCCGCCAGAACTTCCAGCTGACGCGCAATGCGCACGGCTCATGGACACAGGAGGTGGCCGCATGACCGAGACCCGCCGCTATTACGGAAAGTACCGGGGCACGGTGATCAACAACATCGACCCGATGCAGACCGGCCGCCTGATGGTGCAGGTCCCCGACGGTCCCGGCCTCGCCCCCTCGACATGGGCAGAGCCGTGCTTTCCCGCCACCGGCAAGCAGATGGGCATGCACTGGCTGCCGCAGATCGGCGCGGGCGTGTGGGTGGAGTTCGAACAGGGCAACCTGAATTACCCGATCTGGACCGGGTGCTACTACCACAGCACCAGCGAAGTCCCGCCGCTGGCGATGGCGGGCACGCCCGGCCTGTCGAACTTCGTGATCCAGACCGCCGGGCAGAACACGCTGATGATCAGCGACACCCCTGGGCCGACCGGAGGCTTCCTGCTCAAGACCATGACCGGCGCGATGATCGCGATCAACGACGTCGGCATCACCATCACCAACGGCAAGGGCGCGACGATCATGCTCACGGGACCGACCGTGACCGTGAACCAGGGCGCGCTGGTGGTGACCTGATGCCCGGCCCGGTCCTCCACGTCGGCGCGCTCGGCATGTGCCCCCACTCCGGGCAGATGAGCATCGCCCCCGGGTCACCGCGCGTCATGCTGGGCGGGATGCCCGCCGCGACCACGGCCGACATGGCGACGATCGCGGCCTGCCCGTTCCAGGTCCCGGTAGGCGCGGGCACCAAGCCCCAGCCCTGCGTCACCGTGCAGTGGCTGGTGCCCGCCACCCGCGTCACCGCCGGAGGGCAGCCGCTGATCCTCTCCACCTCGCCGGGCCTGTGCAAGAGCGCCGAGCAGATCCCGCAAGGCCCGCCCACCGTCACCACCGTGCAGACGAGAGTGATCGCGCAATGACCCAGCCAGCCACCTCGCAGGCGCCGCACATCGCCTTCCCCCTCGCCTTCGATTCCGGTGGTCGCACCGCCGCCATGGACGCCGAGGGCTATGTGCGGATGCTGATCGGCCAGCTCCTGCTGACCTCTCCCGGAGAGCGGGTGATGCGGCCCGACTTCGGCAGCGGGCTGAGGCAGATCCTGTTCGGCGGCAACGATCCCTCGATCGCCGTGGCCGTCGAACTCGGCCTGCAGGGCGCGCTCGGCCAGTGGCTCGGCGATCTGATCGAGGTCGGGCAGGTGGAAGTGACCATCGAGGAGGCCACCTTGCGCATCCGCGTCGCCTACGTCCTGCGCGCCAGCGGCGAACCGAAGCTGGCCACGATCGAAAGGCCGCTGCCATGACAGTCCGCTACCTCTGCCGCGAGGCGCGCCGCGTGGCGGCGGTGCGCGATACCCTGGGCGACCCGCAGCCCGACGCCATCAACGGCTTCGACTATCTGGAGATCGCCTCGCCGGATCAGACCCTGATCGACGTGTTCTTCGTCCATCCGCTGCCCGGCGAGACCGCTGGCGTTCCCGCTTCGCCGCCGCTGGTCGCGGCCAACTTCAGCGTGACCGGCGGCGACCGCGTGACCGGGATCGGCGTGGAGGAACTGATCGAAACCGACGGTAACCGGATACGCCTGCGCGTCAATGCCGCCGGAGATTTCTCCACTTACGTCCTGCACCTCGTCAGCGCGAGCGGAGAGGAGGAACCACCGCAGCGTTTCGACCCGCGCCTTGCCGCCATCGACTTCCTGTTCAAGGCCGGTTGCCCCAGCGACTTCGACTGCGCCCCCGTGCACCGCTGCCCCCCGGTCGTGGCCGAGGAACCGCGCATCGACTATCTCGCGAAGGACTACGCCAGCTTCCGCCGCGTCATGCTCGACAGGCTGGCGGTGCTGATGCCCGGCTGGCGCGACCGGGGTGCGGCCGATCCCTACCTCGCACTGGTGGAGACGCTGGCTTACCACGCAGACCGGCTCAGCTACGCGCAGGACGCGGCGGGCACCGAAGCCTACCTCGGCACCGCGCGCAGCCGCATATCGCTGCGCCGCCACGCGCGGCTGGTCGACTACCGCGTGGACGAAGGCGCCAATGCCCGCACGCTCGTCCACTTCGGCGTCGCGGCGGGATCGGCGATGGACGGCCGGGTGCTGCCCGCCGGTCAGCTCGTCGCCGGGATGCAGCCCGGGCGCGAGGCGGTGCTGAAGACCGCCGCGCAGCGCGACGCGGCGCTACGCTCGGGCGCGGCGATCTTCGAGACGATGGCCGACGTGACCTTGTGGTCCGCCCACGACGCGATCCCCATCCACACCTGGTCCGATGCGGCCTGCTGCCTGCCGCCCGGCGCGCTCGGCGTCACTCTGGTGGACGAGCCCCGGCTGAACCTTGCCCCCGGCGACCTGTTGATGCTGCTCCAGAGCGCCGATCCCGATACCGGCGCGGCCACTGACGCCGACCCGCGCCTGCGCCATGCGGTGCGGCTGACCGCCGTGCGCCACGCCGTCGATCCGGTGGACGGCACCCCGGTCTGCGACGTCGCGTGGGACGAGGAGGACGCCCTGCCCTTCGCGCTGCCTCTCGACAGCCTGAGCCTTGCCGGTGAAGTGCGTCCCTGCGCCCTCGCCATGGCGAACCTCGCCCCTGCCGATGCCGGGCATTGGGAGCCGCAGGCCACGCTCCTGCCCGACACCGCCCGGGACACGGACCGGCCCTATCGTCCGCAACTGGCGCATGCCGGCGTCGTCTTCGCAGCGGACTTCGCCGCATCGGGGCCGGTCTCCGGCTTCCTTGCCCCGCCCGCCCAAGCGCCCACCCATGCCGCGATCCGGCTGAACGACGGAGCGCAGGCGTGGGACATCCTGCCCGACCTGCTCGGCGCCGACCGCTTCGCCCGCGCCGCCGTCACCGAAGTCGAGCACGGCGGCACCGTGAGCTTGCGCTTCGGCGACGACCGGCTGGGCGTGCGGCCTGCCTTGGGCACACGCTTCTCCGTCGCCTACCGTCTGGGCGGCGGCGCGGCCGGAAACGTCGGGCGCGACGTGCTGCGCCACGTCGCCCTGCCGCCGCACGAAGGTATCGTCGCCGTCACCAACCCGCTCCCGGCGCAGGGCGGCCGCGACCGGGAGGATGCCGCGCACATCCGCCGCTTCGCCCCCGCCCGCGTCGCCAGGCAGGACCGCGCGGTGACCGAGGCCGACTATGCAGCCGCACTGGAGGAACTGCCCGGCGTCCAGCGCGCACAGGCGCGCATTCGCTGGACGGGAAGCTGGTACACCGTGTTCCTCATCGTCGACCGCATCGGCGGCTTGTCCGCGACGAACGACCCGGACTTCGCTGCAGACCTCTTCGCCCATCTGGAAGCGAAGCGCATGGCCGGTTTCGACCTCGAAGTCGCCGACCCGGTCCACGTGCCGCTCGACATCGTGATGCACGTCTGCGTCGATCCCGGCGCGATCCTCGCCGATGTGCGGCAGCGGCTGGAGCGCACTTTCAGCGCGGCCACCGCGCCGGACGGGGCGCCGGGGTTCTTCCATCCCGACCGCCGCAGCTTCGGCGACCCGGTGCACGCCAGCGCGATCCTCGCCGCTGCCGTAGGCGTGGAAGGCGTGCGATCGGCGATGCTGACGCGCTTCGGCCGCGCCGGGGCGCCGCCGATAGACCCGGTCGCCGACGGCGTGATCGCACCGACCGGCCCGGAACTGCTGCGGCTCGACAATGACCCCGACCATCCCGACCGGGGCCGCATCCGCTTCGACATGGAGGGCGGACGATGACCACTGACCCCGAATGCGCCTGCTTCGGTGGCGCAGACACGCCGCCGGACACGCCCGCTCCGAACCTCGCCATGATCCCGTGGCGACTGGCCACGCACGCAGGCTTCAACGGCGCGATGCTGGACCGGCTGCACAAGGCCCCGGCGCTCGCCCGGCTGACCACTCGCGACCCCGCCGACCCCGCCATCGCCCTGCTCGACGGCTGGGCCACCGCGCTCGACATCCTCGCCTTCTACAACGAGCGCATCGGCAACGAAGGTTTCCTGCGCCCCGCCACCGAGCGGCGCTCGGTGCTCGAACTGGCGCGGCTGATCGGCTATGCACCCGCACCCGGCGTCTCCGCCTCGGCCTGGCTGGCGGTGACCTGCGACACCATTCCCGGCTCACCTGAGGTCGTCTCGCTCCCCGCCGGGTCCGGGATCATGAGCATCCCCGGCCCCGACGAGAAGCCCCAGATCTTCGATACCGACGCCGCCATGGACGCGCGCCCGAACTGGCAGGACCTGCGCGCCGAGAGCGTCCGCTACGTGGCCCCGAAGGCGGGCGACGACAGGCTCATGCTGCAGCCGCCCACGCAGCTGCGCACCGGCGACATGGTGCTGATCGTCGGCTCCGAGCGGGACACCGCGACCACCAGCCCCCGCTGGCAGGCCCGCCGTGTCGCGGGCGTGACCGACGTACCCACCGACACCGCCGACCAGATCCCCGCCCGCAGCGAAGTCGTTCTCGAAGCCCCGCTCGGCGTCGCCGCTGCCATCCCGCAACTGGCGCCCCGCGTCTTCGCTCTGCGCCAGCGCGCCAGCCTGTTCGGGCACAATGCCCCCGCCTGGGAGTCTTTGCCCCTCGCCCTGCGCGTCGGCGAGTTCCTGCCGATCGCCGCGGCCGCTGTGGAGGCCAAGGCGATCAAGCGGGCCATCGTGGGCGGCATCGGCGACACCGCTGTAAGCGCGATCGGCTACGACGGTATCCTGGACGACATCAGCGAGATCATCGAGTTCGACACCACCCGCAAACTCGCGCCCGGGCTCTACGCCCGCAGGCGTTCCAGCTGGGTCGATGCACCGTTTCCCGCCACCCGCGACTATGTCGATCTCGACCAGGTCTACGAACGCTTCGTGGCGGGAAGCTGGGTCGTGCTGCGCGCCGGGACGACTATGGAGACCTACAAGGTCACCGAAGCCAGCGAGATCAGCGTCAGCGATTTCGGCATGTCCGGCAAGGTCACCCGCCTGAAGCTGAGCGGCCCTGCGATGACGGCCTTCTCGCCGCGCTCGACCACCGTGCACGGCGTCAGCGAATTGCTCGGCTGGGCGATGACGCCGGTAACCGAAACCGTCAGCGGCAAGAGCGTGACGCTAAGCCGCCACGTTACCGGGCTTTCGGTCGGCCAGCGCGTCGCCCTGACCGGCTCCGAGGCTGCGAGCGGCGCGGCGGCCGCGCGCATCCTCACCATCGCCCAGATCGGCACGGTCGCGGCGGGTGGCGACGCGCCGCAACTCGCTCCCCCGGCACGGGACGCCACCCGCCTGACCTTCACCGCCGAGATCGACCCGCCGCTCACCCCGCGCAGCCTGCGGATCAATGCCAACGTCGTCGCCGCCAGCCACGGCGAAACGCGCGAGGACGCCATCGGCAACGGCGATGCGACGCTCGCCTTCCAGGCCGTGGCGCTGCCCGGCAAGCCGCTGACCTGGGTATCGGCCCCCACGCCGCTCGGCCGCGCGAGCACGCTGGAACTGCGCATCGGACCCGCCCGCTGGCGCGAAGTCGCGGATTTCGTCGGTGCAGGCCCGCGCGACCGGGTGTTCACCACCCGCACCGCCGACGACGGCACCGTCACCATCCAGTTCGGCGACGGCGTGACCGGCGCGCGCCCGCCGAGCGGCAAGGGCAACCTGATCGCCCGCTACCGCATCGGCACCGGCCTTGTCGGGATGCTCAGGGCCGGGCAGCTGAGCCAGCCGCTGCAGCGGCCCGCCGGACTCTCGGGCGTGATCAACCCGCTCCCTGCATCGGGCGCCGAAGACCCCGAGACCCTCGCCACCGCACGCGCCAATGCGCCGAGCACCGTGCGCACGATGGCCCGCATAGTCAGCCTCGCCGACGCGGCGGACTATGCGCGCACGTTCGCCGGGATCGGCAAGGCGGACGCCGCGCTGGTACGCGACCGGACGCTGCGCGCCGTCGTCCTGACAATCGCCGACACGCGCGGTGGCGCCCCCCTGCCCGGCGACGCGCTGTTCGACAATCTGGAGCAGTCGATCGCCGCCGTGCGCAGCGGCGGGGACTATGCCGGGCAACGCCACGGCCTGCCGATCGCGCTCGCCCCCTATCGATCGCGCCGATTTGCCCTGCACGCCGGGCTGGTACTTGCCGCCGACGCGGTCGCCGCCGTGGTCATGGCCGCCGCGCGCGAGGCGCTGCTGGCCGCCTTCGGGTTTGCGGCGCGCGCCTTCGCCCATCCCGCCAGCCTCGCCGAAGTCTCCGCCGTGCTGCACGCGGTCGACGGCGTGACCGCCGCGCGGTTCACCAGCTTCCACCGGCAGGACCAGTCCGCCTCGGTTGCCCCCGTCCTTCCCGCTGCCATCGCCGCGCGCCTCGGCAACGGGTGGCAGGGCGCGGAGCTGCTGACGATCGATCCCGCCGCCCTCCAGCTGACGCAGGTGCAATGATGCGCATGGATGCAGATCGCCTATACACCGCCTTGCCCGCCTATCTGCGCGAGGCCGACCTCGATGCCGGGGGAGCCGTCGCCGCGCTGTTCGACATCATGGGCGGGGAGGCCGACCGCGTCGCCCGCGCCATCGAGGAACTGAGCGAGAGCTGGTTCATCGAGACCTGCCCGGAATGGGCGGTGCCCTACATCGCCGACCTCCTCGCCGTGCGGGCGCTGACCCCGACCGAGAACTTCTCCGAGCGTGCATGGGTGGCGCAGACCGTCGGCCTGCGGCGGCGCAAGGGCACGCTTGGGATCATCGGCACCCTGACCCGCGCGACGACGGGCTGGCCCGCCGTGCCGGCCGAGATGTTCCGCCGCCTCGCCACCACGCAGGCGCTGCGCCACTTGCGCCTCGACGCGCCCGCTACCGCCACGGTGCGCGAACCGGAGCGGATGCGGCGCCACGACACCGCCTTCGACGCGCTGCCGCACACGCTCGACATTCGCCCCATCGCGCGCGGCCGGGGCCGCTACAACGTGCCGAACATCGGCATCTTCGCGTGGCGCCAGCAGGTCTATCCGCTCGCCGCCGTGGAAGCCGCACCCGCCGGACCGGGGCGCTTCCTTTGCGATCCTGCGGGGCGAGAACTGCCCTTGTGGAACCCGCCAAGCCCACTTGCTGCCGACGTTCCGGCGGGCGAGGCCGACCTGCCCACTCTACTCGACCGGCGCAGGCTGTATCTCGAACTGGAAGCCATGCGCGCCGACATGGCGGCGGGACGCACGCCCACGCCGCTGTGGTTCGACGATCGCCCGCCGGTCCAACTCTGGGTGCAAGCCAGCACGGGCGATGCCTTCGTCGCGGTTCCCTCCGCCGAACTGGCCAGCGCGGACCTGCATGACGTGGCCGACGCGCGCGGATGGCGACGGCCTCCTGCGACGCTCGACTACCTTGATGCCACGGGAAGCACCGTGACCCGGCCGATCACCGCCGCCTTCGACCCGGTGCGCGGCCGCATCGCCTTTCCCGATGGCGTGGAGCCTGCGGGCGTACACGTCAGCCACGCCCTCGCCGCGCCGGGCGACCTCGGCGGCGGCCCCTACGATCGCAGCGCCGCAATCGCCACGCTGCTGGGCGGGCGCGAGATCACCTGGCAGGTCGGCGTCAGCCGCCGCCGCACGCCGGTTCCGGGCGTCATGCTCGGCACCGTGGCCGAGGCCGTCGCCTTGTGGAACGCGCAGCCTGCCGGGACCGTGGGCGCCATCGTCCTGCTCGACAACGACCGCTTCGACGAGGACCTGACCGGCCCCCGCACGATCGCCCTGCCGCGCGGCAGCCTGCTCCTCCTCGCCAGCGCCGACTGGCCGGAAACCCCGCGCGAGGGCGGCGGCAGCGACCTTCGCCCCGGCTCCCTCACCGCCCGCGACCGGCGCGCCTGCGTGACCGGCGACATCGCCGTCACCGGGATCGCTCCGGCCGATGCGCTCGATCCCGGCGCGCTGGTGATCGAGGGGCTGCTGGTCGGCGGCGCGCTCAGGGTGGCGGCAGACGGGTCCGCGAACCTCGGCGAACTGGTCGTATCCAACAGCACCGTGCTCGGCGCGGACGGCCTCACCATCGCCGGGGACCACGACCGGCTGAACGTGACCCTGCGCCGCAGCGTCCTGCCCGCTCTTTCCGCGCCCGCGACGGTGCCGGGGCTGGACGTGACGGAAAGCGTGGTGCTCGGCGCCCTGACGATGCCCGGCGCGCGCGCGGCACTCGCAGGAGCGACCGTTCTCGGCCAGACACAGGTGCGTTCGATCACCGCCAGCGACTGCATCTTCGCCCGCACGCTCGCGGCGACGCGGCGGCAGGTGGGATGCCTGCGCTACTCGCTGGTCCCGCCCGGCTCCACCGGCCCGCGCCAGTTCCGCTGCCAGCCCGACCTCGCCATCCGCGAAGCAGGTGCAGCCGCCGATCCTGCCGCCATCGCGGCGCGTCTGGGCCTCGCCTTCGAGACGCTGGAGCCGGGCGCTGCAGGTTTCGCGCGCCTCTCGTGGGGCTGCGATCCCGCGCTGACGCAAGGCGCGGCGAACGGCGGTCCGATGGGGGTCTGGCGCTCCCTCGAGGAGCCGCAGCGCCGCGCCAACCTTGCCATCGCACTCGACGAATACCTGGGCCTCGGCCTCGAAGCCGGACTGCTGCCGGCAAGCTGATCATGCAGGAGAAGGACCAATGAAAGGCGATTTTTCCCGGCTGCGGTTCGATCCCGCCCGCCAGTACGAGGCCGTCCTGCTGCAACAGGGCCGCGTCGCGCTCGACGCCGACAGTAACGAGGCCAGCGCGATCCAGCTCCACCGCGACAGGCGCACCGCCGCAGACCTGATCGGCCCATCCGGCGCGCCGCAGGGCGATGCCGGGTTTGCGATTACCGTCGAGGCGGCAGGCAAGCTGGGGGTCGGCGCGGGCACGCTCTACGTCGATGGCGTGCGCTGCGTGAACCTCGGCAAGTTCCTTCACGACGCGCAGCCCTTCCTGCCTGCAGGAGCGCCGGTCTTCGTCGCGGCGGACGGCAGCCGCTCGGCCAGCCCGGCGGACGGGCGCTACATCGCCTTCGTCGACGTCTGGCACCGCCACGTCACCGCGATCGAGGACGATGAACTCGTCGAGGAAGCGCTGGGCGTGGATACCACGACGCGGCTGCAGGTGGTCGAGCAGGTCGGTTTCCTTCGGGCGGGCGATGCGGGCGACGGCGCGGTGACCTGCGACGCGGCGGTGCCGGGGTGGACCTCCTTCATCCAGCGCCCGAACGGCACGATGGCCGCGCGCGGCAAGCCCGCCGACACCGAGGCCAACCCTTGCGCTTTTCCCGAGACCGCAGGCTATCAGCGGCTCGAAAACCACCTCTACCGCGTCGAGATCCACAAGCCGGGTACGGCAGGCGGAGGGGCGACCTTCAAGTGGTCGCGCGACAATGCCGCCTTCGCCACGCGCTGGCTGGAAAGCAACGGCGACACCCTGACCCTCGCCGAGACCGGCCGCGACGCGGTAAACGGCCTGAGCCCCGGCCAGTGGATCGAGCTGACCGACGACGACGCCGAACTTGCCGGCCGCCCCGGAACGCTGGTGCGCATCGTCAGCCTGACGGGCAACCGCGTCCGGCTCGACGCGCCGACTGCCGACGGGCCGATCGCGATCAGTTCCTTCGGTCGCAATCCCAAGGTCCGCGCGTGGGATTCGCCCGGTGCCGTTGCCATCACCGTGCCCGGCACCAACGACGGTTTCCTGCCGCTGGAAAGCGGGCTGGAGGTCGCCTTCCTCGCCGGGGGCGCCTATCGCTCGGGCGACTGGTGGGTGATCCCTGCCCGCAGCGGCAGCGGGATTGACTGGCCCGAGAGCGGCGGTGCCCCCGCACAGCAGTCACCGCAAGGCATCGAACATGCCTATGCCCGCCTCGCCGTGCTCGACTGCACCGGCGGGACATGGACTTTCGTGGGCGACTGCCGCCCTCTGTTCCCGCCGCTCACCCGGATGCGCCAGTTGGCGCTACTCGGCGGAGACGGGCAGGAGGCAATGCCCGATCCGACCCAACCGACGCGCCTGTGTCCCCTCGCCGACCTGCTGCGCGTCGGCGTGTTTCGCGGGACCACGCCGGTCCAGAATGCTCGTGTGCGCTTCACCGTCCTGTCGGGCAGCGGGAGGCTCAACGTCATTCCGCCCGCGAGCGGCTTCTCCAGCGTCATCGCCCTCACCGACGACAAGGGCGAGGCGACCGTCGCCTGGGCACTCGACGCCGCCACGGCGACCCAGCAGGTCCGCGCCGAACTCATCGATTCCACCGATGCGCGGGTGGGCCTTGCCGTGACTTTCGGGGCCAGCCTCTCCACCGCCGCGCGCGTGTCCTACGACCCGGCGGCGACGCCCAGCCTCGCCGGGATCGTCACCGTGCAGCGCGCGATCGAGGAACTGGCCAACCGCGTCGGCGGCGGCTGCGTGGAAGTCACGCTCTCGCCCGGCACCGACTGGGTGAAGACCCTCAGCGAACTGCCCAAGGGCGAGGACGTGACGATCTGCTTCCGGCAGGGCCGGTTCGAGACGAAGGAACCGGCGGTCCTGACCGGCCTCGGCCACGTCGTCATCCACGGCGGCGGCGCGGCCAGCCAGGTGCTCTGCAGCGAGGGGGAGAGCGCGCTGGAATTCATCGACTGCGCCAGCCTCTCGATGCGCGAGCTGACCATCGCCGCGACCGCCGACCTCCTCGACCACAAGCCCCGCCGCCGGGGCGCGATCACCGCGATCGGGGTCGATACCGTGACGCTGGAGGACCTGGCCGTCACGTGCGGCACCGCGCGCGGAAACGAGCGGACATGCGTGACCGTGTCCGGCACGCAGCGCGACGGCAAGCCCGTTCCGGTCAGCTTCGTGCGGATCGTCGATTGCGCCTTCACCTGCGGCTTCGGGCAGGACGGCGTGCTGGTCACCGACGCCATCGACTCCGTTGTCGAGGGAAACCGCCTGCGCGTCTCTCCCTTGCCAGAGCGGTTCACGCTGGAGGAACTCGCCGCCGATCCGCGTCGGCACGGGATGCTGGCAAGGCACCTTGCCCGCGACTTCGCCCCGGCCGAAACGCGCACGCCGGCGCCGGGCAATGCGGTCCTCGTCGGACCATACGCGGTGAGCATGGCCTCGATGGTCGAGGCGCCCGAATGGCGCAAGCTGGTCGCCGCCGAGCCTCCCGCCGCCGCCGACACCGCCAGCACCGACGCGGTGCAGGCCTATATCCGCCGCCTGACCGACAAGGCGCTGGCGGACACTTCCGCCACGTCCGCCTTCCGCGCGCCTGCCGACCGGGTGCGCAAGGTCATGGGGCGACAGACCGGCATCCAGCTATCGCCCGAACTGCTCGGCGACCTCATCCGCGGCGGCGAGATGACCGTGGCCGAGGCACCGAAACCCGCTGCCACGGACGGCAAGGGCCTGATCACCATTCCCGCCGGGCAATGGCGCGTCGCCTTCGAATCCGAGATCGACCAGGAAACCTGGATCCGCATCGCCCGCGAATTCGCGCAGGAGATCACCGCGGAAACCGAGGAGCGCACCTGGGACGCTATCGCCGACCTGACCCGCCGCTTCGTCACCGATCCCGACCTGCGCGCCAAGTTCCCCGCCGTCGCGGCGTGGTTCGAGCGGCTGCGCAAAGGTCTAGGCGTGGTCGGCGGACAGGCGATCGTTGTCGCCGGTGGTCAAGGCCGGACAACCCGCATCGCCCGCAACGACATCGCCGCCTTCCTCGAAGGCGTCCATGTCGCGCTGGCCCGCGAGGGCGACGGCCCCGGGGACCACCGGGACTTCGCCGGCGTCGCCGTCATCGCCAACCGCATGGCGCTGCGCCTGCCGGTCGAGTACTTGTGGGGCGGTCACGGCATCTACGTGGGCAATGCCGCGCAGGTGCGGGTGAACGAGAACGAACTGGACTTCGCCCCCGGCAACGACCGCCGCTTCCACGAGGGCATCCGTATCTGGGGCTGGCTCGGGCGGTTCCTGCACGCCAATGCCAACGCCATCACGCTGGCCCGCATCGGCATCCGCGTGGTCTCCGAAGGCAAGCCGCAGGACGAGACGGTGCAATGGCTCGCGGCGGACAACCTTGCCGTGGGGGCGGGGGTCTGTGTCGAGGCGCCGGGCTGGATGCGGTTGCGGGATAATGTGCCGTGATGATCGTCGTCCCGGATTTGCTCCGGGACGACGAGTGCGCCTTACTTCACCGTGGCGATCGCCTCGATCTCGATCAGGAACTCGGGCATCGCCAGCGCAGAGACGCCGACCACGGTGTTCGAGGCGGGCACCACATCGCCGTAGAACGCGCCCAGTTCCGGCCCGATCGCGCCGAGCATCGAGACGTCGTAGTTCACGATGAAGGTACGCAGGCGCAGCACCGCTTCAGGGCCGACGCCCTGCGAAGCCAGCACGTCCTTGATGTTCGCCAGTGCCTGACGCGCCTGCAGGCCGATGTCCGAACCTCCGACGACGTTGTAGTCCTTGTCCCAGGCCACCTGGCCCGAGAGGTGCAGGGTGCCGGTCGCCTCGTCGAGCGTGGCGTGCGAGAAACCGTACTGGACGCTGGGATAGAGCGTCTCGGGATTGATGCGGGTGCTGGTCATGGCAGGCTCCTGTCAGGAAAGGTCAGTCGACGATCTCGAGCTGGTGACCCCAGGGGTCGAGGATATAGAGGTTCTTCTTGCCCGCCAGCGGCCCCTCGGTGATGTCGATGGTCTCCATCGGCGTGCAGCCGTGAGCGGCGAGATAACGCTTGGCCTTTTCCACATCGTCCACCTTGATGCCGAGGTGGTGGCCGCCCGCATCGCAGTTGCGCGGCAGGGTCGCGGAGCGATCGGCGGGCTTGTCGTACTGGACGAGCTGGAAGTTGAGGTTCGCCGTCAGCTTGAGCATGATCAGCGTGAGGCAGGCGCCCGGCACGTTGACGTGGCTTTCCATCCAGTCGCGGCCGTCCTCGCCCACCGGGATCTGCGCGGCGTCCAGCGGCCCCATGCGGAACAGTTCGGTGGCGCCGAAGACATCCTTGTACCACTGCGCGACGGTGTCGGCATCGGCCACGGTCCAGGATACGTGGTCGGCCTCGATGAAGATGGGGCGGTCGGACGCGGCGTCGGTCATGGGAATCTCCGGCTGGGAAGCGATCAGCCTACGCTGCACGAGTGTTCCGGCAATGGCGTGGACTGAGCGAAGATGTTGCGATGGACGCAACGTAAAGGCCCGCCGCCTCCCCATCCCCCCCGCTCAGCCTGAGCTTGTCGAAGGCCCCGAGACGAGGCGCCACGCCGCAGGGGCCTTCGACAAGCTCAGGCTGAGCGGAATTGGAGGTTATTCCATCGTTTCCAGCAAGTCCGCCACCGACACCGCCCGCAACGGGAAGCGCGGGCGGAAGCCGGCCACCTCGGCTTCCGCGCAGCCCCGCGCCGAGGCGATGCGGCGCACCAGCGCATGTTCGCAGGTCCGGCCCTGACACAGTCCCATGCCCGCCCGGCAGCGCAGCTTGATCGCGCTCGCCCCGAACGAAGGGCCGACCGCAAGAGCATCGGCAATCGCGCGATCGACGGTCCCGGCGGAAATGTCCTCGCACCGGCAGAGCAGGGTTTCCGGCTCGGGCTGCGGCAGCCATGGGCGGGGATCGGCGACACCGCGCAGGAGATCGATGAAGCCCTGCATCGCCTGCCGTTCGGCCCGAGGCTTCCGCATGACCGCAGCCGCTTCACCGGCCGACAGAGCGCCCGCGTCTTGCGCGATGGCCAGCCCCGCCAGCGCACCCTCGGCCATCGCGGCATCGCTGCCCGCGACGCCGGTGGTCTCCCCCGCGACGTAGAGGCCAGGCACGGTAGAGCGCATGGATGCGTCGTAGATCGCCTCCCAGCCTCCGGCGGGGTCGGACCAGCGCACTGCGGCGCCAATCTGGCGGATCAAGTCGGCTTGCGGCAGGAAGCCGTAGCACATCGCGGCGACGTCGCAGGCGATGCTTTCGCCGTTGCTGAAGACGATGCGCTCCACCGCGTCGGTGCCTTCGCAGCGCAACGCCTGCGCGCCGTAGCGAACAGGAACCCCGGCCCGGCGCAGCGCCATGATCCCGGCTGCAGCGGCAAGCAGCGGCCCCGGCGTCGCCATGGCGCGCGGGAGATGCGCCATCGCCGTGCGCGCCAGCGCCGCGAAGGGCTGCGCGAAGCAGACGGCCGCGACTTCACCGCCCGCTTCGACGATCTGCTGCGCTAGGACGATCATCAGCGGATGGGTGCCGAACAGGACGATCCGCTGGCCGGGCAGCACCTGCTGCGCCTTGATCAGCGTCTGCACCGCGCCCGCGCTCATGACGCCGGGCAGCGTCCAGCCCGGCAGCGCCACCGGCATGTCGTAGCAGCCACCCGCCACCAGCACGCGCCGCGCCTGCACCTGCTCGATGCCGCCTGTGGTGCCCGAGAGCGTCAGCGCGAAGTCCTCGCCATCGGGCATGACGCCCAGCACCGAGCGGCCGCCGAGCCACTGCAACCGCGCGTCGCCGCTAACCCGGTCCAGCAGCGCGCGGCCCTTGCGATAAGGCGCGCTGCTGAGCCAGCCTGGGACCGAGAACGTCGCGGGAGGCTGGCGCAGGATCTGGCCACCTGGGCGCTGCTGCTCGTCGATCACGCATGTCGAGAGGCCCGCCGCCAGCGTCCGCTCCGCTGCGGCGAGGCCCGCCGGACCACCGCCGACGATGACGACGTCGTAAGTGCTCATGCTTCCGGCCTTTCGGTGCGGATGCGCAGGCCCGCCTCTACGGGCACGAGGCAAGCGCGCAGGCGGCGCCATGGCGCGTCCCCGTGGGCGATCCAGACGGTGCATTCGCTGCACGTGCCCATGTTGCAGAACATGCCCCGCGCGCGTCCCGAACGGTCGTCGCGAAAGCGCGGCGCGGCCGAAAGCACGGCGACGGCCACCGTCTCGCCGGGATGCGCCATGACTGGCGCACCGTCGAGGTCCACCGCGACCGGCGCGGGCCGGGTGACGCCTTGTTCGACGCGCTTCACGGCAACACCGCAAAGGCATCGAGGTGCGCGAAGCGGCGCGGCGTGAACATCGTCAGTTCCTCAGGCGTGGCCCCTTCCGCGATCGTGCGCGCGAGCAGCCGCGCCAGTACCGGACCAAGCGTGAACAGCGATCCCCCCGCCGCCACGAACAGCCCCGGCGCGGCGGCAACTTCACCGACGATCGGAAGCTGGTCAGCGGAAATGCAGGTGGTGCCGGTCCATGTCCGCAGCAAGGAGCGCTCGGCCAGCCCCGGCATGACCCGCGTGGCGACTTCCAGATTGGCGCGCAGGTTAGCGGGCTCGACGATCGCGGGACGGTCGAGATCGGGGGTGCCGTCGGGACGCTTCGCAAGGCGCGAGGGCCAGCCGCCGCCGATCAGCAGGTTGCCGTCCTCGGTCTGCTTCATCGACAGCCGCCGCCCGACGTGCTGGATGAGGTAAGGCAGCACCGGCTCGGTCCGATCGGTCACGCTCATCATCAGCGGCGCAGGGTAAAGCGGCACGTTGAGGCCCAGCAGCCCGGCAAGGCGCGGCACCCAATGCCCCGCTGCCAGCAGCACGCGCGGCGTGTTCACGATGACCTCGCCGTCAGGTCCGTACAGCGTGGCGCGGTAGGTCCGATCGCGCTGCATCGAGAGTCCGGCGAGCGCGGTGCCCGTCCGCACCACAGCGCCCTGCCCGCGCGCGCCGTCGGCGAAGGCATCGACAAGGATGCGCGGGTTGGCATGGCCTTCGTCCTCCAGCCAGGCCGCTCCGGCAAGGTTGGGGGACAGCGATGGCGCCTTGTGGTGCAGTTGAGTGCCGCTCAGTACCCGTGTGGGCAAGCCAAGTTCGTTCTCGCGGGCCACCTTGAATGCTAGGAGGTCCATCTCCGCCTCGGTCTCGGCCACCATCAGCCCGCCGTGCATGGCGACGTCGAGGGGGCGGCCGAGCATGTCCTCGATACCCTTCCACTCCTCGATCGCGAGGCGGTTGAGCGAGACGATGCGCGCGCCGTCGGCGGCCGCCTTCTCCCCCTGTTCGAGGAAGCGGCGCTCGATCTGGAAGTGCAGCGAGCCCGCGTTCTGCCCGGAGGCACCCGCGTTGAGGTGCCCCCGCTCGGCCAGCAACACCTTGAATCCCAAGCGAGAAAGGTGCCAGGCCGTAGCGCAGCCGACGAGTCCGCCGCCGACGATCAGGATATCGCAGTGGGTCGTCGTCGGCATGCTCATGGTCAGAGCATATCGAGCTTTCGCAGCGTCTCGGCAATGCTTTCGCGGTCCTTGCCGGTGACGTCGATCAGCGGCTTGCGCACCGGACCGCCGGGCAGGCCCATCGCATCGAGCGCGGCCTTGAGGATCGCGGGGCCGGAACCGAAGCGGCCGACGAGGTCCGGCGTATACCATTCCTCCATCAGCACCCGGTCCTTGCGCCCGCATTCGCGCGCGCCCTCGATGTCGCCGGCCCAGAGCTTGTCGTAGAAGCCGGTCTGGTTGCGGCCGAGCACGCCGCCCGCGCCCATCGTGCCGTCGCCGCCGTGGACGCGCAGCATCGTCAGGCCCAGTTCGTCCATCGGATAGCCGAACACGCGGACCTGCTCGCCCAGCGCGAAGACGGTCTCGGCGAAGTGCGTGAAGCGCGGGGTGGACTGCTTGATGGCGACGATCGCATCGATGTCGGCAAGGCGGCGCAGCGTCTCCAGCGGCATGTCGATGCCGGTGCCCGGGGGCCAGTTGTAGACGCAGATCGGCAGGTCGATGGCGGCGCCGACTTCCTCGTAGAACGCCACGATCTCGTTGGGCAGCGGGCGCACGTAAGGCGGCGGGGTGATGAGCACGCCCTCGAAACCGGCCTCGGCGGCGGCCTGCGCATAAGCGATCGTCTCGCGCGCGGTGAAGCTGGAGCAGCCCGCGATAAGCGGCACCTTCTTCGCCATCTGGGCACCCGCCAGTTCGAACAGGCGCTTGCGCTCGTCGGGGCGCATGCTGGTCCATTCGCCGGTGGTGCCCGCCAGCACGAGGCCGTGCATGCCCTGATCGACGAGCCATTCCAGCAGCAAGCCGAGGCCCTTTTCGTCGAGGGTGTCCTCGTCGATGAAGGGGGTCGTGATCGCGGGGATATAGCCCTGCCAGTTCACCCGTGACCGCTTGCTGACCGTCATTGCTTCGTCCTTGTTCCTGACCTGCGGAAATTCCTGCTGCAGCGGCGCGATCTTTGTCCCGCTCTCTGCCGTAGGACGATCGATGCCAGCGGGGTTGTTTTCCAACAATGGCGCGCATCGGGCGAAAACGTTGCGCTGGCCGCAACGCCGGACATGGCCCGGACACGAAGACGCCGCGCCCGGTCGAAACCGGACGCGGCGTCGTCTTGCGCCTCAGTGACGTCAGGCGGGTTGCGCTACGAGCACCTTGCGCGGGCTTGCCAGAGAAAGGCCCACGGTGACCGCGGCATTGGCGATCAGCGCGACGAGGCCGATCTCCCAGTGCCGGAACCACCCGGCGGCAAGGCTCGACAGCGCGGGCACCCAGAGCACCGCATAACCCGTCAGCAATCCGCACAGCACGGCGGCGGCGCTCGTGCGGCGCAGCAGGAAGGCGCAGTAGACGCCCGGCGCCAGCATACCGATCGCTGCATAGGCGGACAGCCCGATCTCGACCAGCGAGCCGCTCGCACCCAAAGTCAGGTAAAGCGCGATCGCGGCGAACACCACCATCGCGAGGCGCGAGACGAGCAGTTCGGTGCGGTCGTCTATGGTCGGAACCAGCGGGCGCACGATGTTGCGGCCGAAGATCGACCCGCAGGTCAGCAGCAGCACCGAGCCGGGCACGAGCGCCAGCAGCGACGCCGTCCCCGCCAGCACGCCGAGCATCCACGCCGGATAGCGCTGCTCCACGAAGGCCAGCAACAGCGCGTTAGGGTCGCCGCCGGGCGCCTTGGTCCCGGCCAGCAACGCCGCGAACCCGAGCAGGATGATGAAGAAATACGAGAGCGAGTAGATCGGCTGGAACACCGCGTTGCGTCGGATCGTCGTGCCGCTGTCCGCCGAGTAGCACAACTGGAACATGTGCGGGAAGATGTACGTCCCCAGCGCAACGTTGATCGCCGAGGTCACCAGCCAGGTCACGTCGAGGCCGAGTTCGGGCTTGAGGCCGGGGAAGCTGGTGGCCTGCGGGAAACGCTCGCCGACGGTGCGAAAGACGTCGAGCACCGAAGCCTCGCCCACCACGCTCGCGACGGTCCAGGCCAGCACGATCACCACGATCAGCATCAACACGTCCTTCACGCCCGCGGCGAAGGCGGCGGAACGCAGGCCCGCGAGGAACACGAAGAGCAGCATCAGCACGACCGAGAAGCCCGCCGCCGCGCCCTGGCTCACCCACGGCCCTGCGGCAAGGCGCACCACCAGCGTCAGCGCGGTGACCTGGATCTGCACGTAGACCACCAGCGCGATCAGCCCTGCTGCCGCCACGCAGACGCCCAGCCAGCGCGCCTGATAACGGTGCGCGAAGAAGTCCGCCTGCGTGACGAGACCATGGCGCCGCCCATAGGCATGGATCATCGGCGTCAGCCAGTACCCCAGCGCCGCCGACAGCGAGACCGAGCAGAACGCCAGATAGGCCGGCGCGCCGTAAGCCCAGGCAAAGCCCGAAATGCCGAGTACGGCGAAAGTCGTGTAGATCTCGCCGGCATTGAGGAACCAGAACACCAGCGTGCCCAGCTTGCGGCCACCGAGCGCCCATTCCTCCATGGTCTGCGCGCGCTTCTGCTTGCGGCGACCGTAGAGCATGGATCCGGCGACAGTGCCGCACACGATCAGCAGGATGAGCGAGAGGATCATGCTCCGCCCTCCTTATTGCGCGGATCGAGCATGAAGCGCAGGCCCAGAACAACGGTGGCGAAGAGGATGCCCGCCATCTGCCAGACCATCCCGAACGGCAGGCCCAGCGGTGCCCACTCGACGCCGTTGGCCCACGGTGCGAAGCCCAGTTGCCACACGAACGGCAGCAACAGCAGCAGGTCGGCGCGCGACAGGCCGGTATCATGGGAAGTGTCGTCAGGTTCGGTCATGCGTGGCTCTTCGACTTTGAAGATGAGAGCGTGAACGGGCAGTGCGTTGCGTTCAATGACTAAATCAACACGGTTGCGTTGCGCTGGACGAAACGGATGGTGTGTCCTGCCGCCGGGAGCTTCGACAAGCTCAGCCTGAGCGGGTTTGGAAGATTTACGCTACCTCCGCTCACCCTGAGCTTGTCGAAGGGTCAACCCCGCCCCACCGGGCGGTTCCACTGCCGCAACTGCGCCTCGATGCGCTTGAGCAGACGCAAGGGCGCGCCTTCGAGCTGGCGGCCGGAGCGCAGGACGAGGCTGGTGGTGGTTTCCTCGATGCTGTCGTCGGCGATGGGCACGCTGACCATCGCGCCTTCGGTCAGTTCCGACCACACCGAAATCTGCGGCAGGATGGCGACCGCGATCCCCGCGCGAACCATGTCCTGCATGACGTGGATCGAGTTGGAGGTGATCGCGGGCTGGAAGTAGGTCTTTGAATTGGCCTCCGCCGCGCTCAGGATCTGGCGGATGCGGAAATGCGCGGGCGGCAGCACCAGCGGCACTTGTGCCAGCTGCGCAATGGTGACGCTCGGCTGCGCGGCCAGCGGGTTGTCCGGCAACATGATCGCCATCAGCGGCTGCGCGATCACCGAACGGACGTGGATCTTCATGTCGTTGGGCGTCGAGAAGACGAGGCCGAAATGCGCCTCGTCGTCCGCGATCATGCGCAGGATCTCGGTGGTGGAGCCGGTAAGGATCTCCAGCCGGATCAGCGGGTTCGCTTGCGAGAACTGGCTGACGATCGAGGTGAAGCTCTGCCCCGCGAAGCCGTCGCCGATGGCTGCGGTCACTTGGCCCGTGCGGACCGAGCGCAGTTCCTCCAGCTTGGCACGCAGCGCCTCGCGGTCGGCCAACTGGTTGCGGTAGTGGGCGATGACGATCTCGCCCGCGTGGGTCAGCCGCACGCCGCGCCGCCCCTTCTCGATCAGGGCGAGGCCGTACTGGCTTTCCAGCTGCGCGATCTGGCGGCTGATCGAGGACGGCGCGACGTTGAGCCGATCCCCCGCCGCGCGCATGGACCCGGCGCTGAGCGCTTCCAGCAGGTATCGCATTCCGGCTTCGGACAAAGGCTACTCCTAGGGTTTAACCCCTCCCTAGCAGGTCACCGCGCCGGATCGAAGTCCTTGCCCAGCGGCAGATCGCGCGAACTGGAGCCGATCTGGACGCGGTAGCTGCCCTTGGCCAGTTGCCAGTCGTGCGCGGTTTCGTCCCAGTAAGACAACGCGCGGCGGTCCAGCGGGAACTCGACGGTGGCCGACTTGCCCGGCTGCAGCGAGACGCGCGCGAAGCCCTTGAGCTGGCGCGGCGGCTCGTTCGCGGCGGCGGGCATCGAGACGTAGAGCTGTGCCACTTCGTCACCGGCGACCTTGCCGGTGTTGCGCACGGTGGCGCGGACCGTCCAGCCTTCGCCCGACTTCGCCAGCTTCAGGCCGCTGTAGGCGAAGCGGGTGTAGGACAGGCCGTGGCCGAAGGGATAGAGCGGCACGATGCCCTTGGCGTCGTACCAGCGGTAACCGACGAGGATGCCCTCGTCGTAGCGCGCGGTGGTGCCGATGCCGGGGTAGCGGGCGGGCTGGTCGGCGGGGCCGTTGACCTCGTCCGCCGGGAAGGTGACGGGCAGCTTGCCCGAGGGGTTGGCCTTGCCGGTCAGCAGCGCGGCGATGGAATCGGCCGCCTGCTCGCCCGGATACCAGGCCGCGAGAATGCCCGCGACCTTGTTGCGCCACGGCATCAGCACCGGACCGACCGTGTGCAGCACGACGACGGTGTTGGGATTGGCCGCCGCGACCGCCTCGACCAGCGCATCCTGATCGCCGGGCAGCTGGAGATCGGTACGGTCCGCGCCTTCGGAAACGTGATCGGCGACGAAGACCACCGCCACTTCCGCCTTCTTCGCCGCAGCGACCGCCTCGTCGATCAGCGTCGAATCCGGGGCCTGCCAGCCGAGGCGCAGTTCGTTGGCCGAGAGCGTAGGCGCGTTGGAATAGTCGAGCTGCAGCGCCACGTGCTTGCCCGCTTCCAGCCAGACGGTGCCGTGAGTGGCAAGGCGGAAGCTCTGCTTGGGCACGTAGGCGACGCGCTTGCCGTCGATCAGCAGCGCGATCTCGCCGCCGCCGTTGAGCGAGAAGCGGTAGGTGCCGGTCTTCGGCGGCACGAAGCCCGCCGTCCAGCGCGCCGACCACAGCGAGGGCAGGCCCTGCACGCCCGCCTTGGGACCGGCCTCGGCATAATCGATCGCCGCTTCCTTGCGGGTGACGAGCGGTTCGCCCTTCCAGTCAGGCGAGGCATAGTAGCGCGCCGTCAGATCCTCGAAGACCGAGGCGGGCATGGCGGGCAACGGCGCGATGCCAAGGGTGCCGCGTGCATAGGTCACGCTCGCCTTGTCGCCCATTGCGGCGCGGATCGCATCGACCGGGGCCTTGAGCGTGCCGACGTCCTCGGTCTTCACGAAGCCGCCGTAGCGCTCGGACGTCTGGACGTTCGCGCCCGCATCGTCACCGATCACGGCGATGGTCCCGGCCTTCAGAGGCAGCACGCCGCGCTCGTTGCGCAGCAGCACGGTGCCTTCCTCGGCGATCTTTTCCGAGAGAACGAGGTGCGCCGGATCGCGCACGTTGGCATTGGCGTCAGCCGCCGCGATCGGATGGTCGACGAGGCCGAGGCGGAACATCGGGGTGACTATGCGCTTCACCATGCCGTCGATGTCGGCCTGCGTGATGGCGCCGCTGGCCCGCGCGGCCTTGAGTTCCTTGACGCCGTAGAACTCGGCGAACCCGAAGGGGCTGACGCCGCCGGGCATGGAAATGTCCAGCCCCGCCTTCACCGAGGGCGCGGTGGAGCGATGCGCGAAGTACCAATCCGCCACGACGAAGCCGTCGAAGCCCCAGCGCTTGAGATTGCCCAGCGTGCCGGGGTTCTCGCAAGCGTACTGGCCGTTCACGCGGTTGTACGCGCACATGATCGAGCCGGCCTTGCCCTGCTTCACCACCGCCTCGAAGCCGGGGTAGTAGATCTCTCGCAAAGCGCGTTCGGGCACGATGGCGTCCACCGCTTCGTAGGCGGGACCGTCGCCCAGACGCAGCCATTCCTGGTTGTTCGCCGCGAAGTGCTTGGGCGTGGCGATCAGGCCGAGCGACTGGATGCCGCCGGTGATCGCGGTGCCCAGCTGCGCCGTCAGGTAGGGGTCTTCGCTCAGCGTCTCGGCAAGGCGGCCCCACTTGGGCGTGCGAATGATGTTGATCGTGGGAGCGAGCACCACGTTGCGCCCCTTGCCCGCGTGCTCGGCGCCGAGCGCCTTGCCGTAAGCGGTCATCAGGTCGCGGTCGAAGGTCGCCGCGCCCATCACGGGCGCGGGGAACTGCGTCACGCCCTTCATGCCGTTGCCGACGCCCGCCGGGCCATCGCCCATGCACAGGCGCGGCAGGCCGAGGCGGGCGATGCCGCTGATGTGGCCGACGCAGGCGTTGACGCCGGTGCCGTTGGCATCAAGCTCGGTATCGCCCTGAAGGAGCTTCAGCTTCTCGTCGTCCGTCATCGCCGCGACCACCAGCTCGGCCCGCTGTTCGGGTTTGAGGGCAGTGTCGAGCCAGGGCTGCTGTGCCTCGGCTGCGAAAGCGGGAGTGGTCGCCACGGCGCAAAACGCGATCCCGGAGAGCAAAGCTCTCCGGGATACGTTTGCCATCCGGTGCGACACGTTCGTCTGCTTTTTGGGGACGAACTTCGAGACAGCAGCAGTCATGATCAGAACTTCACCATTCCCGACAGGCTGACCGTGCGCGGACGGTTCATGTAGTAGCCCAGCGGGTACACGCCCGGGACGATCTCGTTGTAGTTGATCGTGGTCTGGTCGTTGAACAGGTTGGTGACGTTGAGGTTCACCTGCCACGGACCCTTGCTGATGCCGGCGTGCATGCCGACCAGCCAGTAGGAGTCGAGCGGCTGGTAGTTGTCGATGGTCGGGTTGAACTTGGTCGCCATCGAACCCTGATAGCTCACGTCGGCGCCGAAGGAAGCGTCCACGCCCAGTGCGTCCACGAACGTCGTGTAGTTGACACTGCCCGCTCCGGTGAATTCCGGCACGTAGGGGATGCGGTCGCCCTTGTTGCCGGTGCCCGCGACGGGGTTGTCCTGCGCCAGCTTGGCGGTGTTGTAGTTGCCCGACAGGTTGATCTGCAGGCCCGGGATCGGACGCGCATCAAGCGTCATTTCGATGCCCTTGACCTCGGCCTTGCCGCCGTTGCCGGTGTAGCCGAACGACACGGTGCCATCGGTCGCCTGCTGCGAGACCTGAATGTCCGACCAGTCGATGTAGTAGACTGCGCCGTTCAGGAACAGCTTGCGATCAAGCAGCGTGGTCTTCACGCCCCACTCGTAGGACCACAGCGAGTCCGAACCGTAGCCGTCGGGAATGACGACATTGGCGATGGCAGCGGCGGTCTGGTCGTTGGTGCCGCCCGAGCGGTAGCCCTGCGCGACCTGAACGTAGGTGTTGACCTGATCGCTCAGCTTGTACGCCAGGTTGAAGCGGCCGATCAGGCCGTTGTCCTTGGTGTGCAGCTTCGGCCCTGCGCCCGCGCCGGTGCCGCCGCCGAAGGCGACGTTGGCGACCGACTGCTGCTCAAGCTTGAAGTCGAACAGGCGGCCGCCTGCGGTGAAGGTCAGGTCCGGCACGATCTCGTAGCTGAGTTCGCCGAACAGCGCGCGTTCCTTAATGCGGGTATCGACGGTGCGGTCGAGCAGCATGTCGGCATCGGCGGGCAGGTTGCCGTTGACGTCGGCCTTGGGCCACGAGCTGTTGAAGAAGCGGTTCTCGTTCTGGAAGAAGCCGCCGACGAGGATCTGGAACGGACCGTCGAAGTCGGACGCGAAGCGCAGTTCGCCGCTGTCCACCCGGCGGTGCTTGTCCTGCTTCAGAGCGCTGCGGCCGGTGGTGTCGTGCGGCAGGCCAAGGAACGCCTGCGCCGCCAGCGAGGCATCGCGCACGAAGCTGGTGTCACGCACGAAACGCGAGACGGTGCCGGTGAACGTGCCGAAGGGCTGCTTGTAGTTGACGGTCGCGTTGTAGATTTCGCTCTTGTCGCTGTAGGGCGCGCGCACTTCATCGGCCTGATAGTTCGAGGGCAGCGCGTTGCCGTCGTAATCCAGCTTGTTGTAGAAGTTCTTCGCGTCCTGATGGACGTCCTGGTACATCGCGGTGAGGTCTACGGTCAGGTCGGGCGTCGCCTGCAGGCGGGCGGTCAGGCGGCCGGCCTTGCTCTTTTCGGCGTTGGCGCCCTTCTGGAAGCGGTTATCGATCCAGCCCGGCAGGTCGGCATAGAAGCCCGACGCGCGCACGGCGAGGACGCCGGGGATGACCGGCAGGTTGACGGCGCCGTCGGTCTGCATGCCCAGCGATGCGCCCTTGGTGGCGCGCAGGGCCGACTGGACGTAGCCGTTCACGCCGCCGTCGGGATCGGCCTTCTTGGTGATGTAGCGGATCGTGCCCGCCATCGAGCTGGCGCCGAAGGTGGTGCCCTGCGGACCTTTCAGCACTTCCACGCGGTCGATGTCGAACAGCTTGATGTCGGGAGCCTGGCCGCCGCCGTCCTGCGCGTTCTCGCCGGTGATGACGGTCTCGTCGAGGTACATGCCCACGGTGCTCGCGCCCGCCGAGTTGACGCCGCGAATGACGTAGCGCTTGTCGCCCGGGCCTTCATCCTGAACCGACAGGGCCGGGATCGCGTGGTAGAAGTCGGCGAAGTCGACCGCGCCCTTGTCCTTCAGCGCGTCGCCGCCCAGCGCCTGCACGGCGATCGGGGTGTCCTGAACGGTCGAGGAGGTGCGCTTGGAAGCGGTGACGACGATGTCGCCGCCGGAGCTGTCAGCGGCCGTCGCGGCATCCTGCGCCAGCGCGGGCACGGCGCAAAGCGCGGTGCCGGCCATCATGCCGGTTACGAAAAGCTTCAGCGCAGTGCTCGTCTCGATCTTCATGGAACCCCTTTCAACCCGATTGTGCTTTAACCGGCGCGACAGCAAGTGTCCCCGCATCGCCGGATGACAGAAACGTCACACGAGGGCGGTTGCGCTTCAATGCAGACAATCCGTGAGGTTCGTTGCGGTGAGCGCAACGCTGTTTTGCCCTCGCGCACAAAAACCCGCTGCAATCGCTTGGTTTTAGCCGCGCCGCCATTCCTCCCGGCCCGATACGCCAATTCGTGCATCCGCGACAATGAGTTCGCCCGCCCATGCACCGATCTGTCCGCATCATGTGCCCCCCGCACCCAAGGACACCGCCATGACCCAGCTGCTTCTCAACAATTGCTCCATCCTCGACGTCGAGACGGGGGCTGTCACGAAGGGCGCGATTCTCGTCGAGGGCGATACCATCGTCGCGGTCGGCGCCGATGTCTCGGCCAGTGGGGCGGCTCCGGATTGCGAAAGCGTGGACATGGGCGGCGCGCATGTCATGCCGGGGCTGATCTCGTGCCACACGCACCTCACGATCGTCTTCCCGTTCAGCCATTCACGTCCTGACGAGGACCCGGCGCTCACTGCCTTTCGCGCCTATTCCCGGGCGCGCGATGCACTTCACGCCGGCGTCACCACGATCCGCACGGTGGGCGAGATCAACCGCGCCGACATCGCCCTGCGCAACTCGATCAAGGCCGGCTGGGTAGTCGGCCCGCGCATCTATTCGGCGGGCTACGGCGTCTCCACCACCGGCGGGCACGGCCACAGCTTCACCGCCGAGGCGGACGGTGCCGACGATTTCCTGCGCAAGTGCCGTCTCGACCTGCTGGCAGGCGCGGACCACGTGAAGATCTTCCTCACCGGCGGCATCGCGCATCAGGGCGAGAGTCTGGCGCAGGCCGAGATGATCGATGCAGAGATCAACGCCGCCGTCGCCGCCGCGCGCCGCGCGGGCACCTATGTCGCCGCCCATGCCGGCGGCGCAGGAGCCATCGCGCATGGCGTCAGCCTTGGCGTGACCTGCTTCGAGCACGCCTACGAGATCGACCGCGAGGCCTCGCGCGCAGTGAAGGAGGCGGACGGCTTCGTGGTGCCGACCCTGTGCGTCACCCGTTCTCCCGCATGGATGCGCGACCACTGCTTCGAGCACTGGACCATCGACAAGGCCACCAGCGCGGCCGACATCCACCGCGACGCGATCCGCATCGCCTTCGAGGAGGGCGTCACCATCGTCAACGGCACCGACATTCCGCCGGGCGACCTCGATGACGGCGTGCCGGTGGTGGTGCGCGAACTGGAGAACATGCTGGACGTCGGCATGACCCCGCTGCAGGCGCTGCAGACCGCCACGATCAACGCCAGCCGCCTGCTGCGCGCGCCTGACCTCGGCCGGATCCGGGTGGGTGCCAAGGCCGACCTCATCGCGATGGCGGGCAACCCGGCGCAGGACCTGACGGCACTGCACGATCTGGACATGGTCATGATTGGCGGACGGATCGCCCGCGGCAGCGCCGCGCAGGCCAGCCCCGACTTCGCCCTGCGCCGGGCGGCCCCGCACTGCCTGCGCTACGTATCCTGACGCCCGCTTACGTCGCTACGCCGCGACGCTGGGCTTCGACGACCGCTTCGGAGCGCTTGTTGACGCCCAGCTTGCGGTAGATGTTGGCAAGGTGGAACTTGACCGCGCTGGCCGACAGCCCCAGCTCGCGCGCGATCGCCTTGGTGGACTGGCGCTGCGTCAGGCAGTGGAGCACCTGCAGTTCGCGCGGGACGAAGGCCACCCCGCCGTCCGCGTCCTGCGTGCGGGCCGCGATCGCACGCCCGAGGGCGGCGCAGAAACCCCGCGTGCCGCGCCCCGCCAGGCGATAGGCAGGCGCCGCCTTCATCGCCTCAAGCACCAGCAGCAGTACCGGGCCGTGCTCGGCGAAGGGCTGTACGATCTCCTCGGCCTCGGCCAGAGCGACCGCCTTTCGGAGACTCTGCACCGCCTCTGCCACGTGATCGTCGCCGAATGCGCTCACCGCCGAAAGCAGCAGCGCGCGGATCGCCGTGATCCGCCGCCCGGATTCGTCCGCCTGCTCCTGCAGCCGGGCGACGATGCCGCCAAGGCGGGCATGGTCCCCGGCCTCCAGCGCCTCGCGCCCGTCCATGAGGGCCGTCTCGTCGCTCTCGCGCCAGGCGATCCAGTTCGGCGTGACGAGGTTGGCCGCCACGTCGCGCGAGCGCCAGCCTTGCGCACCGGCCGCGTCGTTCGAGACGATGCCCGCGCGAAGGATACGGCAATATCGCTCGATGTCGCTGAGGCCGCGCCCGCGCATCAACCGGATCGCCCGGTCGAGCAGGCCCAGCGCGCGGTCCTCTTCCCCTGCCGCCAGAGCGGCGCGCGTGCCGACGCGGTAGCCGATGACGAAGGCATCGGGCCAGCCGTCGCAGGCCTCCAGATCGCGCAGCGCGGCATCGACGCGGTCGAACAGGCCCTCGGCATGGCCGCGCTCGAATTCGACTTCGCACAGGACGCATTCGGCAACCGCCATCAGCCCCGCATCGTCCGGCATGGCGCGCGTGATCAGCACCCGCGCCTCGGTCGCCAGCGCCGTGGCCCGCTCCAGCCGCCCGCCAGCCAGCGCGATCATGCCGTCCACCAGCAGCGCCGAGCCCAGACCGTAATAGCTCGTCGCCCGTTCATACTTGGCGCGGGAAATCTCGATCTGGTCCTGGGCCAGCGCGATCTCCCCCCGGCGCAGGTAGTGCAGGCTGCGCAAGGCGTAGACGAAAGCCGCGTTGGTCAGGTCGTTGGTGTAGGTCGACCAGAAATACCCCTCCGAAAGCTGCGCCTCGGTCAGCTCGGTATGGGCGTGGAACGCCAGCACGTGCTGGGCGATGACGAAATCGGCATAGACGCGCGAAAGCGACGGCGACTGGTAGGCCATGTCCTCGCTCAGCATCTCGCGCGCGGATTCGAGCAGGCGCCGCGCTTCGGGAAAGCGTCCTTCCTTCATCGCCACGATCGCCTGCGTGATGCGGATCTGGCCCGATTGCTCGGCGGCCTCGGGGCTCAGCTGCGCCATCGCCAGGCGCAGGCGGTTATAGCCCGAGGCGCGCAGCAGTTCGGTGCTGGTGAACGTCTCGAACGCCATGCGCGCAAGGCCGTGGTCGCCGGTATCCTGCACCAGCGCGATCGCCGCTTCCGGCGCGCGGCGCTCGGCATGATGGAGCAGCGCCTGCCGGTAAGCCCGGTCCCTGCGGGCCGGCTCGCCGCGCTCCAGCTGGCGCAAGGCGAAGGCGCGCAGCAGCGGATGGAGCGAGAAACCGCCGCCCGCGCCGCGCCTGACCTGCCCGAGCGGCGCCAGCGTGGCGATCTCGTCGAGCACCGGATAAGCCGGCAGCGGCGCCGCGATGCGCGACAGCAGCCGCGCGTCCACCCGTTCGAGCATCGCGGTCTGGGCCAGCAGATCGCGGGTCGCAGCCGAAAGGCCCTGCCAGATGCCGTCGCGGATCGCCGCTTCCAGCAATCCGCCCGCGTGATCGAGCAGCCGGTCGGCGTCCGCTTCCCCCGGTGACAACGCCGCGAGAACCGCCTCGGCCAGCGGCCACCCTTGCGCGATGCCCTGGCCCTGCACCTCATCCGCATCGAACAGCAGCGCCCCGGGATCGAGCGTGCGCACGAGATGCGGCGAGCGCAGTTCGGCAAGCATCGCCGCATTGGGCCGGCGCGAGATCAACCAGACCTGCAGTTCGGTGCCGGTCCAGTGCACCAGTTCTCCCAGCACTTTGCCAAGCGGCCCCGGCTCCAGCGCACCGGCATCGACCACCAGCACCTGATCGCCGCGCCCGCGAAGGACGGCGTGAATGCGATCGAACGCCGTCTCGTCCGGATGACCGAGCGCCTCCGCCAGCGCCTGCCGAAAGGCGTCCTCGTCCCGCAGATGCGCGGGATGCAGGCCCAGCCAGCGGAACTGCCGCTGCACCGACCCGCGCGCGAGCGCATGGTTGGCGATCAGGGTCGTCTTGCCGAGGCCGGTGGGGCCGTAGACCTGCAGCACCCGCTGCGTCCCGGCAGGTTCGATCAGATCGGCCAGCCGTCCCAGGCGTACTTCCACGGTAAACGGCGTCGGCGGCACCGGAAGAGAAGAAAGCTCCGGGGAAGAAGCCCGATTTTCGACACGCGCTGTCGCGGATCCGTCATCCGGCGGCGTTAGAGGGATGACGCGCCCCGATGCGGTCATGCCGTCCCGCACGACGACGACCAAGCCGTTCCGAGGACTGACGTTCCGGAGGTTTCGGGCCATGGGAGGGAGCACACAGGCTTTCGCATGTGCAAAAGGCTAACGTCTTTGGCCCTGCCCGCGCAAGCCCCGCGAATGCATCGCCGCACGCCGTACAGCGCCGAAGTGCAGGATCGACTGGCCGAATCTGCACGATCCTGTCCATTTCTCGCAGGTGCCAGATCGCAGCCCTCGGTTATCCTCCCATCTGTTGCCCGAGGGTGGTGTAAGGGTCTGCACGACGATGTTGATGGACGTGGCGATGCGCTATTTCTACGAGGCGGCGAGCCAGGGCTCGATGCGCCTCGCCAGCGAGAAGCTGGGGGTCGCGGTGTCCTCGATCAGCCGCCAGATCGTGCAGCTCGAAGGCTATCTCGGCGTCAACCTGATCGAGAAGGGCCGCCGCTCGGTGAAGCTGACCGAGGCCGGGCAGCTGACTTACGATTTCCACCGCACGCATATCGCCGAACTCGACGCGCTGCGCTCGCGCATTCAGGACTTGCGCGGGGTGCGCAAGGGCTCGATCCGGCTGGCGGTGGGCGAAGGGTTCCTGACCAGCGCCTTCTTCCAGACCATCGACGCCTTCCACAAGAAGAACCCCGGCCTGCACATCGACACCCACGTCGGCTCCACCAGCGAGATCGTGCGGATGGTGGAGGACGACGAAGTCCACGTCGGCCTCGTCCTGCAGATCGAGCCGGAGCCGAAGGTGCGCGTGCGTCTGTCGGTGGCGCAGCCGCTGATGATCCTCGTCCATCCCTCGCATCCGCTGACGCGCAAGAACCAGGTGTCGATCACGGAGCTGGCGCAGCACGATCTGTGCCTGCCGCCCAAGGGGTTCCGCATCCGCCAGATACTCAGCCACATGGAGGCCGCTGCTGGCGCCTATCTCGAACCGGCGCAGACGACCTCCTCGATCGTGATGATGCGCGATCTCGCTTCGGAAGGGCGCTTCGCCACGGTGCTGCCGCAGATCGCCGCCTTCGGCGAGATCGCCAGCCGCCGCCTGATCGCGATCCCCTTTGCCGAGACGGAAGCGGAGCCGGTGTCGGTCCACCTCATCACCCGCCTCGGTCGCCAGCTGGAAGGCGCGCCCGCCAAGCTGCTGACGGTGCTCGAAGCCAAGATGCGCAGCTGGACGCACTGAGCTTCCGCGCAACGTCTTCGCTCCGCACACGCAACGAACAGGCGGTAGCGTGCGGCTGACCTGTGAAAGGACCACGATGAAGCCCGCCTACTGGCCGCCGGAGCGCCGCGCCCCCCTTCCCCCCATGCAGCCGTGGAGCGGCGCCAGCGAAGCGCTGATCCGCGACGCCGCCGACCCCTGGGTCACTCCCGCCGAGATCGACGACCTCCAGACGACGCCGACCTACGAGGAGACGCGCGCATTCCTCGTCCGGCTGGCGGAGGCCTCGCCGCTGATCCGGCTCCACGAATACGGCACTTCGGCGCAAGGGCAGCCGCTCACGCTGGTCATCGCCAGCACCGACCTCGACCGCGCCGCAGCGCCGCCTGCCGGGGATGGCCCGGTCCGCGTGTTCACCGAATGCGGCATCCACCCCGGCGAGATCGACGGCAAGGACGCCGGCCTCATGCTGCTGCGCGACATCGCGGTGGGCGGCAAGGCGGGCCTGCTGGACGGCTGCGACTGGTACTTCGTGCCGGTGCTCAACCCCGACGGGCACGAGCGCCGCTCGGTCTACTCGCGTCCCAACCAGCGCGGCCCCGAGGAACAGGGCTGGCGCGCCTCGGCGCAGGGGCTGAACCTCAACCGCGATTTCGTGAAGGCCCATTCGCCCGAGATCCGCGCGATCCTCAAGCTGCTGGGGAGCATCGATCCCGACCTGTTCATCGACCTGCACGTCACCGACGGCCTCGATTACCAGTACGACATCACTTACGGTTTCCAGGAAGCCGCCTACTCCGCCTCGCCCGAACTGAGCGCCTGGCTGGAGGACAGCTACCGCCCGCTGGTCGATGCCCACATGCGCGCGCTGGGGCACCTGCCCGGTCCGCTGATCCTTGCCGCCGACGATCGCCGGCCGGAACTCGGCCTGATGCTGCCCGCGTTCCCACCGCGTTTTTCGCATGGCTATGGCGATATCCGCCACATCGCCACGGTGCTGGTCGAGAACCACTCGCTAAAGCCCGTGCGTCAGCGCGTGCTGGGCACGTATGCGCTGCTTGAGGCATCGTTGAGTGCCGCTGTGTGCCGCTCGGTGCCACTGCGTGCTGCCTCCCGCGCCGACCGCGAGCGCCGGGTGGCAAAGCCGGTGCTGACATGGGACATGGCGCCCGAGCCGGTGCGCACCACTTTGTTCCACCCGATAGCCTCGGAATTCTACGATTCCCCGGCCAGCGGCGCCCGCGAAGTTCGCTGGCTCGGCACGCCGCTGCCCGCCATCGAAACGCCGGTGCTCGGCTCGAAGCAGGGACAGACGATCGCCCGCCCGCTCGGCTACCGGGTGCCCGCCAGCGAGCTCGAAGTGCTCGACCGCCTGCGCGCCCACGGCATCGAAATGGAGATCGCGACCGAATGGGTCGAGGCGGAAGTGGACATGCTGCGCCTCGCCGATCTGGACATCGCGGGCGGTGTCTCCGAACGCCGGATCGTGCTGAAAGCCAGCATCGCGGGCGTGGAACGGCGGGTTGAACGGTTCTCGCCTGGATCAGCTTTTGTCACTACAGATCAAAGGCTTGGTGATCTCGTCATTC
Organism: Novosphingobium sp. FG90; assembly: GCF_057808725.1. Taxonomy (NCBI): domain Bacteria; kingdom Pseudomonadati; phylum Pseudomonadota; class Alphaproteobacteria; order Sphingomonadales; family Sphingomonadaceae; genus Novosphingobium; species Novosphingobium sp. FG90. Next base: position 31,238 of record NZ_JBMDIO010000013.1, on the reverse strand, counting down.
ATATGCTCGAGCCGGTCTGTGCCGATTCCCTGTTCGCGCAGGGCTATATCTCGGGCATGCTCGACCCGGTCGAGTACCTCGAAGCCTACGTCATCGCGCCGATGGCCGACGAGATGCTGGCGACCGACCCCGACCTCAACGCCGAATTCCACGCGAAGCTGGCCTCGGACAATGCTTTCGCCGCCGACCCGATGGCGCGGTTGAAGTGGTTCTACCTGCGTTCACCCTATCGCGACGAACGTCACATGCTCTACCCCGTGGCACGCTGCCCTGCGTGACCGCCTCCACCCGGACCATGACCCGGAAAAACGTGAGGATACAACAGTGAAGACACTCTCCATCGCCGCAGCGGCACTGGCCGCCGCCGGTGCGCTTGCCGCCACTTCCGCATTCGCCGCCCCACCCGCTGCCGGAGCCCAGGTCTTCGCGCGCAGCTGCGCGATGTGCCATACGACCAACGTCGGCGGCGCCAACAAGCTTGGCCCTAACCTCGCCGGCATTTCCGGCCGCAAGGCAGGCAGCATCCCCGGATTCCGCTATTCCCCGGCGATGGCAAAGGCCGGCGTGACCTGGAACCCCAAGACGCTCGATACCTTCCTGACCAAGCCTTCGGGCATGGTGCCGGGCAACCGGATGGGCTTTGCCGGGGTCAAGGATCCGGCGCAGCGCGCAGCCTTAGTGGCCTATCTGGCGTCGCTGTCGAAGTAACCGCCCTCACCGCCCTGCACATACGAAAAGGCCCGCCGGATCGCTCCGACGGGCCTTTTTCTTTGTTCTCGTCAAGCCTCAGGCCGCGCGCAGCGCCTCGGTCGCAGCCACATCGACGGCACTGCCGACGATCGCCACCTTGTACAGTTCCCGCGCCGCCTCGACCGAGACGTAGCCGTCAAGCACGTCGTCCAGCACCGCCGCCGGATCGCGCTCCGCCGCAAGGCCGTAACCCGCGCCGCCCGCACCGCGCGCGATGGCGCGGTCGCCGATCGCCACCGGCATGCGGTAGGTGCCGACGCGCTTCTCGGCATCGGTGCCCGCACGCACGATCAGCTCGTTCGTCTCGGGCTGCGCGCCGCCGCCCAGCGACCACGGCTTTTCCTTGGAGCGCTTGGTGATCGAGAGGAACTCGCCATCCTGCGTGAAGCGGATCAGGCGCTCGGTGCCCATGCCGCCGCGCCGCTTGCCGGCACCGCCCGAATCGGGCTTGATCTCGAACTGTTCCATCATCATGCCGGTCTTCATCTCGATGACCTCGATCGGCGTGTTGCGCACGAGGCTGCCCGAGATGTGGTTGGTGGCGTTGATGCCGTCGAACTCGGCGCTGCCGCCCCAGCCCACCGGCTCGTTGTTGGAGACAGCGTACATCGACTTGGTGACCGGATCGGTGCCGATCATCATGAAGCCCAGCGTATCGCCGCCCGAACAGGCCGCGATGCGTTCGGGCATGCCCTGCGCCAGCGCCTTGTAGACCAGTTCCAGCGCAAGGTGCGCGGGCCACTGGGTGAAGGTGGCGGCGGGATAGACCGCGTGGAACAGGTTGCCCTCCGGCGCGATCACCTTGAGCGCGCGGAACGAGCCCGCATTGTTGCGCTGCGAGGCGGAGGTCAGCGATTTCAGCACGAACTTGCAGATCGTCTCGGTCAGGCCGATCGGGATGTTGATCGGGCCGAGCACCGCCGGGGAGGAGCCCGAGAAGTCACAGGTCAGGCCCTCGTCGTCGATCGTGACCTTGACGTGGATCGGCACCGGATCGTCGCTGATGCCGTCGTCGTCGACCACATCGCCCGCTTCCCAGGTGCCGCGCGGCAGGTCGGCCAGCGCGCGGCGCACCAGAGCTTCGCTCGCCACCTTGATGCGGCCCACCGCCTCGTCGAAGGCCGCGCGACCGAACTTGCCGAGGATCGCGTTCAGGCGCTCGACGCCGGTCCGGGTAGCCGCCACCTGCGCGTCGAGGTCGCCCATCACCGGCCCGGGCATGCGCGAATTGAACTTGATGATGTCGATGATGTCCTTCACCGGCGCGCCATCCTTGTAGATGCGGGTGCCGGGGAAGATCAGGCCTTCCTGGTGCATGTCAGTGGAATCGAGCACGTAGCCCGGATCCTTGGCGCCAAGGTCCATCCAGTGCGCGCGGATGCAGGTATAGGCGAAGGGCTTGTCCTCGCCGTCGGCGAAGACCGGCGCGAACAGCGTGGCATCCAGCGCGTGCGCCGAATTCCAGTAGGGGTAGTTCATGATGAAGATGTCGCCGGGGCGCATCGTCTCCGCGCCTGCGAACTCCACGCCCTTGCGGATGGCGTAGTCGTTGGCGCCGAGGAAGAACGCGAGGCCCGGCGCGTCCGAAATCAGTTCCAGATCGGCGTCGTAGATCGAGATGCCGAAGTCCAGCACCTCGTAGATCACCGGGTTGAACGCGGTGCGGATCAGCGTGCGACGCATCTCCTCGGCGGCGGAGACGAGGTAGCTGCGGATGACCTCTACGGTCGCGCCATCAAGCTTCGTTTCGGTGCTCATGCGGACTTCCTGCGGACGATGAGGTGGCCGTGCGGATCGACGGCGACGGTCTGGTCGGAATGGATGACGGTGGTGGTGGTGCCTTCCTCGACGATCGCGGGGCCGTCGAAGGTGTGGCCCGCGCCCAGCAACTTGCGATCGTAGACCGCAAACGGGGTGCGCTCGCAGCGGGCGAAGCAGAACGCCTCGCGCGCGCCGATCTGCGCGTCCGACGCCGGGCCGGTGGCCTCGGGCACGATCGGCAGGGTGGGCTTGGGCATGACCGCGCTGGCGCGCACGCGCAGCGTCACGATCTGCACCGGCGCGGCGATGGCGTGGCCGTAGCGCTCGCGGTGGAGGTCGTCGAAGCGGGCGCGCAGCGAGGCGAGATCCTCACCCTCGGGCAGTTCGATCTCCAGCGCGTGTTCCTGCCCGGCATAGCGGCATTCGACGAGGCGCAGGAAGCGGCGCTCGGTCTGGGTGCCGCTCTGCCCTTCAAGCTGCGCGCGCGCGTCCTCGATGAGCGTCGCGAACGCCTCTTCCACCGGGCCCTGCGCCTCGGGTTCGAGCAGGCGCAGCTGGGTCAGCGCGACGTCGGTGACGATATCGGACATCAGCATGCCCCAGGCCGAGAACACGGCCGGGTTCTGCGGCACGATCAGTTCGGCGTTCATCACTTCGCGGGCGATCAGCGGGGCGATCAGCGGCCCGGCGCCGCCGAAGGCGAGCATCGAGAAGTCGCGCGGATCGCGGCCGCGCTCGACAGTGATCTCGCGGATGGCACCGGCGGTGCGGGCCACGAGAACGTCGAAAATGCCCGCCGCCGCGCGGTCGATATCGATGCCGAGCGGCCCGGCAACGCGGTCCTGCATGCCCTGCCTCGCGGCGGGAACGTCGAGGTCGACGGTGCCGCCCAGGAAGGTAGAGGGGTCGAGGAAGCCCAGGATCAACGCCGCGTCGGTTGTGGTCGGCTCGTTGCCGCCGCGACCGTAGGCGATCGGGCCGGGCTGCGAACCGGCGCTCTGCGGGCCGACCTGCAACAGGCCTTCCTGCACCCACGCGATCGAGCCACCGCCCGCGCCGATGCAGCGGATGTCGAAGATCGGGATCAGCGCGGGCAGATCGGCGAGCGGCGCTTCATGCATGACCAGCGGCTCGCCGTCCTCGATGACGGCGGCGTCCAGCGAGGTGCCGCCGTAATCCAGCGTCAGCACGCGGTCTCGGCCGATCGCCTTGGCCAACTGGCCCGCGCCGATGAGGCCACCGGCGGGGCCGGACAGCACGGTATAGATCGGCGCCTGCCGCGCGGTCTGCGCGGTCATCGCCCCGCCTGCGGAGCGCATGATGAGCAGCTTGCCGCCAAACCCGTTCTCGACCAGCCCGTTCTCAAGACGGCCGACGTAGTCGTTGAATATCGGGTTGATGTAGGCATCGACCACCGCGGTCGCGGTGCGCTCGTACTCGCGGTATTCGCGGGTGATCGCGCTGGAAGCGGAGACCGCCAGCTGCGGATAGGCTTCGCGGATGACTTCTGCGGCGCGCGCCTCATGCGCGGGGTTGCGGTAGCTGTGCAGGAAGCAGATCGCGACCGAACGGATGCCCGCCTCCACCAGCTTGCCCGCCGCATCGAGCACGGCGGCTTCGTCGAGCGGCTCCACCTCGTTGCCGTGCGCATCGATGCGGCCGCCGACGCCGAAGCGGTGGCGGCGCTTCACGATGCTCGCCTCGCGCTGGTAGCGGTAGTCGTACATCGACGCGGCGGGAACGTCGGCGCGGCCGATCTCGAACACGTCGCGGAAGCCTGCGTTGGTGATGATGCCGGTCTCTACCCCGCGCCGCTCGATTACCGCGTTGAGGCCCAGCGTGGTGCCGTGGACGAACAGTTCGGTGTCGTTCAGTGACACGCCGAGGCGGTCGAGCGCGGCCAGCACGCCGCGTACCGGCTCGTCAGGCGTGGTCGATGCCTTGGCGAGCCTCGTCGTTCCCGTCTCTGAATCGAACAGGATCGAATCCACGAATGTCCCGCCGATATCGACGGCGACGCGAAATCTCTTCATGCACTGTTTTCCCGGATGTGAATCCCTGAACTCGCCGCCGATGATATTGCGCAAACGGCACAAGTCTTCGCGAAGTCATTGCATCACGCGCAAGACCCGCCCTCTCCCCTTTGCCCCGCGCGGTCCGTCTGACACCATTGCCCCATACCCGCCTTTCCGCCGCGCCTCCCCGTGGCGGCGGGCACTGGAGACATTTTCGATAATGAAGCTGCTGCGCAAGATCGCCGGGATCGTCGAACGCAATCCCGAACGCCCGCCCGAAGAGGGGGAACTGCGCCGCTGGCCGTTCCTGACGATGGTGTTGATCGGCGTGTCGATCTCGGTCCCGTTCTTCGCGTTCGGCGGCCAGCTGGGCCAGCATGCGGACTTCACCACCGTCGCCATCGGCGTGATCCTGGGCAGCGCGCTGCTGGGCCTGTGGGGCGTGCTGACCGGCTATGTCGGCCTCGTCGCCCGCCTGCCCACCGCGATGATCATCCAGCGCACTTTCGGGCGGCGCGGGTCGATGGCGATCGTGGGCATGATGGTGCTCACCTCGTTCTGCTGGTTCGGGCTGCAGACGCAGATCCTCGTCAAGAGCCTCGCGGCGATCCTGCGCACCCAGCTGGATTACCAACTGGACGAGCGGATCGGCGTCGTCCTCGTCGGCGCGCTGATCGCCTCGACGGCGGTGATCGGGGTCAAGGCGATGGGCAAGGTCGCAGTGGTCAGCGTGCCGCTGCTGCTGATGGCGACGCTGGTGCCGCTGGCGATCGGGCTGGACCGGCACGGCATGGCGGGCCTCTTCGCTGCCCGCACGATCACCGAGCCGATGGGGCTTGGCATGATCGTCTCGGTGGTCGTCGGCGCCGAAGTGTTCGGCTGCTCGATCAACCCCGACCTCAGCCGCTTCCTCAAGACCGCAGGGGACAATGCGACGGCGATGACGATCAACTACGCGGTTGCCTTCCCGCTGCTGCTGATCCTCGCCGCCGCGCTCGGCACGCTTTACGGCAACGCCGATCTGGTCGCGACGATGCTGGCGGCGGGGATCGCGCTGCCGGGCACCCTCATCATCATCCTCGCCACCTGGACCAGCAACGACAAGAACCTCTACGCCTCGGCGCTGGCGCTTTCGGCGCTGTTCCCCAAAGTGGAGCGCTGGCAGCTGGCGGTGGTCGCGGGCGTGCTGGGCACCTGCCTCGCCGCCGCCGACATCCTCGGCCACTTTATCGTCTGGCTGACCTTCATGGGCCTGCTGATCGCGCCGATGTCGGGTGCCTATGTCGCCGACTTCCTGATGAAGCGGAGCCGCTACACCGACGCCAATGCACCGATCCCGGCGTTTCGCGCCGCGCCGCTGATGGCATGGGTGTTCGGCATAGCAGTCGGCGTGGCGACGCTGCCGCGCGCGAACGTCGGCCTCGGCCTGTTCGAGATCACCCATGCCCCCACCGTCGATGCCCTGCTGGCGGCGATGGTCTTCCTCTTCGTGGCCGACCGGGTGACCGGCTCGCGCCCCGCTGCCGCCCTTACCTGAACGGAGCTTTCATGATCGATACCCTCAGCCCCATCACCCGCATGTTCGATTGGTGGAACGGGGCCTTCCGCGACCACGCCTTCACGCCTGAAGCCTTCGCGGCGCACTATACCGACGACGCCCAGTTCATCGTCGATGGCGGCGTGCGCGGCACCGGCCCCGAAGCCATCTGCGCCCACTTCGCCCGAATTCGCGAGCGTTGCGATGCAGTCGAACTGGTCACCCCGGTTATCGCGACGCTCGCCGACGAGACGCAGGGCTTCGTGCAGTACCGCTGCACCTTCACGGCCGAAGGCAAGTCCGGTTCCGAGGTCTGCATGGCCCATGCCCGGTTCCGCGACGGCAAGATCGCCCGCTTCGAAGTCATCGGACGCCCCGAAGCCGCCTGATCGGCATCAAAAAAGGCCCGGCCGCTTCACGCGACCGGGCCTTTTTTCGTATGCATTTTCCCCGCTGGCAGATCACATCAGCGGAGCGAGATACTTCTGGGCATCCGCTGCAGTGCGCAGCGGGTCGGTGGGCACGTCGTATTCCACGAAGAAGTGCTCGATCCCCGCCTTCTCCGCCGCCGGGATGATGCGGCGGAAGTCGACCAGGCCCGTGCCCGGATCACGCACGCTGCCATCGGCGGCGACGTCCTTCATGTGGACCATCCGGAACCGGCCGGGATGGCGCTTGAAGTAGGCCACGGGATCGACGCCCGCCTTGGTCGCCCACGCAAGGTCAAGCTCGAACTTCAACTTGTCGGGGTCGGTGCCTTCGATGATCAGGTCGTAGGGGACGTCGGAGCCGACCTTTTTGAATTCCTGGTCGTGGTTGTGGTACGCCAGCTGGAACCCGCGATCGTGAGCGGCCTGCGCGGCGCGGTTCAGCGCGGCGATGAGTTGCTTGATCTGCTCCAGCGACTGCAGCTGCGAGGGCCAGCTGATCTGCCACACGATGTACTTCTGGCCGAGCGGCCCCGCCTGCTTCGCACAGGCGTCGATCAGGCCCTCGACGTGGTCGAAGTCGAACGCCTCGATAAACTTGCGCTCGAAGGTCGCGCGGTCGATGCGGCCCGCCACGCCGTCGTCGAACACCTCGTACAACCCCGGCGGCATGATGTGCTGAGAGGGCGAAACGAGGCCGTTGCGATCGAAGACCTCGCGGACGAAAGCCGGGTCACGGCCGAAGCTGCCGAGCGTCTCGACCTCGCGGTATCCCATTTTCGCGACTTTCGCCACGGTGCCCTCGAAGTCGGCATCCAGCAGCGTCATCAAGGTGTAGAGCTGGATGCCCAGCGGCCGCTTCGGCGGGCGGGCAAAGGCGCCCGCGCCACCCAGCATGGAGCCTGCCGCCAGCCCAGTCGCCAGCAGGGCCGTACCGCCCAGCAGGCCACGGCGGGAAAGGGCGAAGTCGGTCATCACAGCACTCCTTGCTTCATCTGGTCGGCCGCGAAGGCGGCAGCGCGCGCGGTCAGCGCCATGTAGGTCAGCGACGGGTTCTGCGCGGCCGACGCGGTCATGCAGGCGCCGTCCGTCACGAACACGTTCGCCGCGTCATGGCACTGGTTGCGCGCGTTGAGAACCGCCTGCGCCGGATCGTCGCCCATGCGCGCGGTGCCCATCTCGTGAATGGCGAGGCCACCCGGACCGAGCGCGTCCCCGACCATGACGTCGGTGGCACCGGCAGCCTCCAGCATGGCTTTCGCCTCTGCGGCCATGTCCTTGGCCATCGTCAGTTCGTTTTCGTGCCAGTGGAATTCGACGTGCAGCTGCGGACGGCCCCAGCTGTCCGTCTGGCTGGAAAGCGTGGCGCGGTTGTCGGCATAGGGCATGCATTCGCCCATGCCGCCGATGAACATCTGCCACGGCCCCGGCTTGCGCAGACGGTGCTTGAGCGACAGGCCGATGTCATCGCCCTCCCCGCCCCGCGTCCACATCTGGCGCGAGGCGCTGCCCTGGTAGCCGTAGCCGCGCCGGAACGCACGGTCGCTGCCGTCTAGGTTCTGGAAGCGCGGGATGTAGATGCCGCTCGGCCGGTTGCCCATCGGCATGCGATCGGTGAAGCCGGGGATCGTCGCCAGCCCGAACGGTCCCATGACGTGATCCATCAGGTAACGGCCCAGCGCGTCCGAACGGTTGGCGAAGCTGCGCCCGTTTGCTGCATCGATCGAATTTAGCAGGATCTGCGTGGATCCCAGCGTCGAGGCATTGAGGAACACGACGCGCGCCGAAACGGTGCTGCGCGTGCGGCTTTTCGCATCGATGATCCGCACCCCGGTAACGCGCCCGGTCGCCGGATCGTGGATGAGCGAGTCCACCACCACGTCAGTCATCACCTTGAGCCGCCCGGTCGCCTTCGCGGCCGGAAGCGTCGAACTTTCGCTGCTGAAGTAGGAGCCGGTCGAGCAGCCCCGGATGCACGGCCCGCAATAGTGGCACGGCTGCCGATCGCCGATCGGTTGGGTCAGGACGGCGCTGCGTTCGTTGATGATCGGGCGCCCGCCGAACTTCGCGGCAACCGCGCCCTTCACGTGCTCCTCCACGCAGTTCATGCCGTGCGGGGGCATGAACTCGCCATCGGGCAGCGAGGGGATGCCGTCGCGGTCGCCATTGACGCCGATGAAGCGCTCGACGTGCGAATACCACGGCGCAAGGTCGTCGTAGCCGATCGGCCAGGGAATGCCGTGGCCGTCCCTGCCCGCTTCGGAGAAGTTCAACGGGCTCAGCCGGAACGAGGCCCGGCCCCAGGTGATCGAACGCCCCCCGAGGTGATAGCCGCGTATCCACGCGAAATCGGCCTCGGGAACTGTCTCGTAGGGGTTTTCGGCGTCGTTGACGAACCAGTGCGCGTTCGCGTCCGAGAGCCCGGCCATGCGCGACTGGACCTTGTAGTCGCGCGCATAACGCTGGCGGTCGCCGAAGCCGCGATAGGGCAGTTCGTAAGGGGCGAGGTGCTCGGTGACGTAGTCCCTGGCGGGGTCGACATTGCGGCCACGCTCCAGCAACAGCACGGAAAAGCCGCGCTCGGTCAGTTCCTTCGCGGCCCAGCCGCCCGAAATGCCCGAGCCGACGACGATGACGTCTGCGTCCATCAGGCGCCTGCTCCGTTCGCAAGGCTCATCGAAATTCCCCAGACGTAGAGAGAGGGCGCCTTGTCGTCAGCGCCGAGGGCCGCGCAGGCGTCGTAAGCGCCGGGCACGAGGTTGAGATCAAGCTCCTGGCTCGCGCCGATCTCGCTGGTGTAATAGCCGTAGACGGTCAGCTTGCGCAGCGTCGGCGCCTTGAAGCGCGTGCCGTCGTAGAGCTTGACCGCCGGATCGCCCCCGGCAGCGAAGGCGGCCAGCACGAGATCGAGTTCGGCGTCGCAGCGGCGGCGCTCCTCGTCGTTCATCCAGTGCTGGTGCATCAGTTCGATGAAGCCGGTCACGCCCGCATCCTTGGCGCCCGGCGTGTCGTCGGCGGGGATGACGAGGTCCACCAGCCGCTCCAGCGCAGCGTGGCGCTCAGGGGCGAAGGGGGTGTAAGGCGGTGGCGGCGGCACCGACGGGGCTGCATCGCCGCCGCCCATCATATGACCCGCATGATCCGCCATGCCCTGCGCCATCGCCGGCGTGCTGAACGCGGCGGCGGCGATCCACTTGAGAATATCCCTGCGGTGCAATGCCTTGCCTTATATACTGTGACCCGAACGGACCGGGCCGGTGGAGGATCCCCCCCCACCGGCCCTGCCCGATCAGAACTTCACGCCGACCTCGAACCCGTACTGGCGCGGGCTGTTGTAGCTGGCAAGCGTCGTGGTTCCCAGCGCGTGAGGCCCGACCGCCATCGGCGTGCGCTCGTTGCTGAGGTTGCGTCCGATCGCGGAGAGCGACCACATGCCCTTCTGCAGCGTGACCTTGGCGTTGAAGAAGGTCTTCGGGCCGGTCTCCAATGCGTTCTGCACGTCCCAGTAGACGTTGCCGCGATGCGACATGTCGCCGTGGAAAGTCAGCGTCATGTCGTCGGTCAGTTCCGCCTCGTAGTCGATCCCGGCCTGCGCGGTGAAGCGGTAGATCTGCGGGATGACGTTGTCGTGGTACTGGTCCGGGTTCTCGGGCACGAAGTTCTTGATCTTCACGTCCGAGTAACCGAGCGAGCCGCTGAGGCTGAGGCCGTGCATCGGCCGCACCGACAGTTCCGCCTCGGCGCCCATGACCTGCGTCTTGCCGATGTTGGAGATGGCGGTGAAGATACCCACGTTCTCGATCACGCGCGAGGTCGAGAACTGCTGGCCCTTGAAGTTGGTGTAGAACGCCGCGCCGTTCAGCGTCACCAGACTGCCGCCGAAGTTGCTCTTGAAGCCCACTTCGAAGTTGTCGGCGGTTTCCGGGTTGTAGGTCAGCAGGGATTCGCTGCTGCTGCTCGGGTTGAAGCCGCCCTTGCGGTAGCCGCGCGAATAGGTCGCATACGTGAACAGGTCCGGGCTCCACTTGTAGGAGACCGAGGCCTTGCCCTGCGGTTCGCTGAACTTCTGCTTCAGGATCTGGCCGGAAAGGCGATCGAAGTAGGACTGGTTCTCCCAGTCGTAGCGGAAGCCGCCGGTCAATTCGAGCTTGTCCGTAACCTCGTAGGACGCCTGCCCGAACAGGGCGAAGGTCTCGTAGTGACGCAGGTTGTCGTTATAGCTCGAGGTGCCGCCGACCGGATCGTAGCTGCTCTGGTAATCGCGCTTCTCGTCCTGGTAGTAGCCGCCCGCGTTCCACTTGAGCGGGCCGCTGCCGTCCGAAGTCAGGCGCAGTTCCTGCGACCATGTCGTATCGACGAAGCGCACGGTCTGGCTGGCAAGGTCGGCTGCGGTGTAGTCCGCGTCCGCCGAGGTGTTTTCCCGACCGCGCGAATAGGCGGTAACCGAAGTCAGCGTGGCGAAGCCCGGCATCGCCCAGTCGGACTTGAGCGAATAGGCGCGAAGCTTGGAACGCACCATCCCTGCCTGGTTCTCGCTGGGCAGCGGCGTGACGTCCTTGAAGTCCGCGTCGGGAACCGCCGCCAGCCACAGGCCGCCCGTCTTGCTGTCAGTGGTCGATGCGCTGAGCGCGAAGGTGATGTCTTCGGTCGGCGTGAACAGCAGCGAACTGCGGGTGGTCAGGCCCTTGCCGAAGTCGGCATTCTTGGGATTCGCCAGGTTCTTGATAAGACCATCGGTGTCGTAGGCGCTGGCGCCGGTCGAGAAGTACAGCTTGTCCTTGATGATCGGACCGGACAGGCCGACCACGCCGCGCTTCTCGTCACCGTTGAGGTACTGGAACGAGGCGTTTCCGGTGTATTCGTTGGTCGGCTTGCGGGTCACGATGTTGATGGCGCCCGCGATCGCGCCGCCGCCGTAGAGCGTGCCCTGCGGACCGCGCAGGATCTCGATCTGCTGAACGTTGACGAGGTCCTGCTGGAAGAACATCTGGCCCGGCTGGACGACGCCGTCGACGACGGTGGCGAAGGGAAACTCGCCGTCACGGCCGAGCGTGGTGAAGCCACGGAACGAGACCGTCTTGTAGCCCGGATAGAGCCCGTCGAGCACCACGAGGTTCGGGGTCAGGCGCACCGCGTCCTGCAGCGTGCGCAAGTCGGCATTGCCGATCTTGGCGGCCGTCACGACGCTGATCGGGTCGGCGACGGTCTGCGCGGTCTCGTTGCGCTTGCGGGCGGTGACGGTGATCTCGTTCGGCGCGCTCGCCTCGTCGGCCGTCTGGGCCATGGCGGGCGCGGAGAAGGCGGCGAACGCCCCGGAGACCAGTCCGGCACAAACCAGCGCCTTGGTCGAAATGGCAGTCATGTATCGTGTCTTCATGGATCTAACCCTCATGCGCTGAAAGGCCGGGCGCCACCACGAAATGCGATGACGCGCCAACTGACTTCCTCCTGGTTTCCTGCATTCCTGCCGCGCTCGTTCCGGCGCGGTGCTCTTGTCTTCCTTGCGGGCCTTGCGGCCGGCCCTGATGCTTCCATTTCAGCCCGGTGCGATCAATGCGATCGCCATCCCGGTTTCATTGTCGCTGACGCAAATTAGCGCCCGCGACGGCTGCGAAATATCAGCCCACGCCCTCCATTGTCCGCTGCGCGCCGGGCTTGTCGCCCAGACAGCCGAGCCCGGCAAGCGTCGCCGCGATGCGTGCAGCGTCCCCCGCGCTCACGTCCTGGAAGGGCGAGCGCACCCGCCCGCCAGGAACCCCGCGCGCATTGAGCGCCGCCTTGAGGATGGCGGCGGCGGAACCGAAGCGCCCGACCAGCGACGGGGTGAACCATTCGCGCATGATGACGCGATCCTTCGCCCCGCAGGCGAGCGCCCCATCGAAGTCGCCCTGCCATGCCAGGTTGTAGAAGTCCGGCTGGTTGTGGCCCAGCACGCCGCCCGCGCCCATCGTTCCGTCCGCGTCGTGCAGCCGCACCATCGTGAGGCCCACTTCGTCCAGCGGCAGCCCGAACACGCGAACCTTGCCGTGAAGCGCGAAGAAGGTCGCCATGAAGTGCGCCATGTCGCCCGTCGAATGCTTGATCGCCACCACCGCATCGAGGTCGGCGATGCGCTCCAGCAGCGGCAAGGACATGTCGATCCCGGTGCCCGGCGGCCAGTTGTAGACGCAGATCGGCAGGCGGCTGTGCCGCGCGATCGTCGTGTAGAAGGCAAGGATGTCCTCGTCGCCGGGCCGCGCATAAGGCGGCGGCGTCACCAGCGCGCCGGAGAAGCCGGCGGCATGGGCCTGCTCGATGTGCGCCAGCACTTCCGCAGGCGTATAGGCGCTGCACCCCGCGATCAGCGGCAGGCGCTTGCCCATCTGCGCGCCCGCCGCCGCGAACAGCGCATGACGCTCTCCGGCGTCGAGGCTGAACCACTCACCCGTCGTCCCCGCGACGACCAGCCCGTGCATCCCCTCGTCATGAAGCCATTCGAGCATAGTGCCGAGGGCGTCGAAGTCGAGGTTGCGCTGATCGTCGAACGGGGTCGTGATCGCCGGGAGGTATCCCTTCCAGCCAACTCGGTCACGCTTGCAGGCCACGAATACTCCTTCCAGTAGCACGGCGGGGTCATGTGACCTGCCGCACCCTGGTCGTAGCCGGGCGTTGGATCGTTCGCCGAAAACTTGTGTGCGCGCGCCGCAATCAAGCAGGGCCGCGACGAGGCACCCGGCGCGTGCCGTGCCCTCAGCCGAGCGGCTGGGGGATTACTTCGATGGCAAGCGTGCTGCCGCCCGCCGCCACGTCCAGAAGACGGTCGATGTTGGGATGCGCGCCGGGGCGGTTGCGGGCATCGGCGGTGTGCTCCGCAAACACGTCGAGCCCATGCTGTGCCGCGCGGGCGTCGAGCGCACCGAACGACTGCTTGAGGTACTGGTACACCGCGAGAGAGCCCTGCTTGCCGGGCTGGTTCTCGATGCTGGCGACAACCTCGCCGTCAGCCCCGATAAGATCGATGCGATCCAGCCCCGCGATCGGCGGAAGCTGCTGCAGATTGTCCTTGAACGTCGCGCCGGGCTGAATCATCGAATGGCATTCCTGTATTGGTGGGGCGGCGGCCTCTAACACCATCCGTCGGCACCTGCCACGCCGGAGGCGACCAGCAGGCTGGCCGGGCCTTGCCACAAGGCGTCAAAAGTGTATTCTAAATCACCTTGTGGAGAATGCGAAGCCGATGAAACAGGAAGCGCCCGCGCAAACCGGTACGCTGCTGAACAGCACAGATTCGGAAGTATACACCGCAGTGCTGGCACGGATCAAAAGCGGTGCGATCGAACCGGACGAGCGAATCGTCGATTCCAAGCTCGCGACGGAATTCAACCTGTCTCGCATGCCGGTGCGGCAGGCCCTGCTGCGCCTTGTCCACGAAGGCTATCTGGTGGGGACGACCCGAGGCTTCGTCCTGCCCAGACTGACTTACGACGACATCGAGGAAATCTTCGAGGTCCGGATGCTGTTGGAACCACGCGCCGCAGCATCGGCGTGCCGCACCCTCGATCCTGACGCCATCGCCGCCCTGCGCGAAGCCCTTGCCGAAGCCCGCCGCGCAGTGGCGGAAGTGAAACTTGGCAACATGATGGTGGCCAACGACCGGTTCCGCCAGATCTGGCTCGACGCAGTGCCCAACCGCAGGCTCGCCGCCTCGATCGGCCGCTACGTCGATCATGTCCAGATCGTGCGCCGGGCGACCATCTTCGACGCGGCGACGCAGCACGTCGTGCTTGACCTGCTGACCCGGACGCTGGACGGGTTCGAACGCAAGGATGCACTGCTGGTTCAGGACGCCACCCTTCAGTTCGTGGTGCGCGCACGCGACGCCTTCATCGCCGCGACCAGCATGGAAACGGCACAGGCCCGCACCCTGGCTGGATGACGTCGCCTCATCTCCAGCTTGCCTGCCGAGTAATTTTATGTATAAACTGAATTCTATTATACGGTTCACAGGGATCATTTCCCGACGCCAGGCACCCTGAAAAGCGTCGCCGCGCCTTCGCCAGGATCACGAGACAGTCAATGACCGAAGCACCTGCGACCACGCAGATGGAGACGACCTCCGACACCCTTCATTCCGTCTTCACGCATAGCGGGAAGCGCTGGGCCGACCGCCCCTTCCTCCATGCCCCCGCCGAGGCGATGGACGGCGATGCGGCCGTTTCGCTCACCTACGCCGAGGCCATCGAGCGGGTCGACGTCCTGCGCGGTCGTTACGAACAGGCCGGCATCGGTCATGGCCACCGCATCGGGCTGGCGCTCGACAACCACCCGGATTTCTTCCTGCATTTCCTGGCGCTCAATGCGCGCGGCGCCAGCATCGCACCGATCAATTCGGGCATGAGCGATGGTGAACTGGCCCAGATCATGACGCTGGCCGAACTCGACATGGTCGTGTGCCGGCCATGCCACCGGGATCGCATCGCGGCGCTCATCGCCGAAACGGTGCCGGTGGCCGAGGCGGACGAGGCCCCGTTGCCCCCGGCCGGACGCCCCGCCCTCCCCGGCTCGACGGATGCCGAGAGTGAAGCGGCGATGATCTTCACCTCGGGGACCACCGGGACGCCCAAGGGCTGCATCCTGTCCAACGGCTACTTCACCCGCATCGGCGAATTCTACACGCAGCTGGGCGGCCGTTGCACCTTCCGTCCCGGGGAGGAGCGCATCCTGACCCCGCTGCCCGTCACGCACATGAACGCGCTGGCCTGCTCGTTCATGGCAGCGATGGCGAGCGGCGCCTGCCTGATCCAGCTCGACCGCTTCCACGCCTCTACCTGGTGGCGCACGGTGTGCGAGACGCAGGCGACCATCGTACACTATCTGGGTGTGATGCCGGCCATCCTGCTGCAGCGCGACGATGCGCCTGCCGCCTGGAAAGGCCACGCCATCCGCTTCGCCTTCGGCGCCGGGGTCGATCCGCGCCATCACGCGGTTTTCGAGGAGCGCTACGGCTTTCCGCTGATCGAGGCCTGGGCGATGAGCGAGACGGGCGCGGGCGCGTGGATCACCGCCAGTCATGAGCCGCGCCATGTCGGCCAGCGCTGCTTCGGCAAGCCGGGCGCCGGGATCGAAATCCGCCTCGTCGACGAGGAAGGCCGGGAAGTACCCATCGGCACACCGGGCGAACTGCTGGTCCGCGCCCGCGGAGAGGATGCGCGCCGCTGGTTCTTCACCCGCTACCATAACGACGCGGCAGCGACCGAAGCGGCATGGGAAGGCGGCTGGTTCCACACCGGCGACATCGTGCGGGCCAACGAGGAAGGCAGCCTGTTCTTCGTCGATCGCAGCAAGAACATCGTGCGTCGCAGCGGCGAGAACATCGCCTCGGTCGAGGTCGAGGGCGCGCTGATGCAGCACCCGGCGGTGACGCATTGTGCCGTCACCCCCGTTCCCGACGAGATTCGCGGCGAGGAAGTGCTGGCGCTGGTGGAAGGCACCGGCGACGAGGATCTGGCCGAGGAAATCGCCCGCTCATGCCTGCGGACGCTGCAGTATTTCAAGGTTCCAGGCTATCTCGCCTTCGTGGAGTCGTTGCCGACCACCAGCTCGCAGAAACTGCAGCGCGGAGAAATCCGCAAGCTCGGCCGCGCCATCGTCGAGGCGGGCGAGGCCTTCGATTTGCGCGCGCTCAAGCGCAAGCAGGCCTGAACGCGATGGCCCGATCGACTTCCCCTGCGCAGGGCTACCAGGGCGTCGCCGTCGCCTGTCCGGTGACGGTGCCCTATCAGCGTTCCAGCGAGCGGCAGGCGCACTGGTTCTTCGGCCGCGCGCTTGCCGCGCTGGTCGCGAAAAGCGGCATCGCCAAGGACGAGATCGACGGGTTGGCCTGCTCCTCGTTCACTCTCGGATCGGACACCACGGTGGCCCTGACCGAGCATTTCGACATGTCCCCGCGCTGGATCGAGTGGCTGCCCACCGGCGGCGCCAGCGGCGTCATGGCACTGCGCCGGGCCGCGCGCGCGGTGCAATGCGGCGATGCCTCGGTGGTCGCCTGCATCGCGGCGGATACTGCCAATGCGCAGACTTTCGCGCGGCTCGTCGGCGATTTCAGCCGTTTTTCCAACGAGGCGGTCCTGCCGCAGGGGAAGGCGGGGCCGAACGGCGTCTTCGCGCTCATCACCGACAACTACATGCGCCGCTTCGGTGCGAGCGCAGAGGATTTCGGCCGGATCGCTGTCTCGCAGCGCGCCAACGCGGCCGGCAATCCCAACGCGCTGCTGGGCGACAGGCCGCTCGACATGGCGGGCTACCTCGCCGCGCCGCCGATCGTCGAGCCGATCCACAAGTTCGACTGCGTGATGCCTTGCGCCGGCGCCGAAGCCTTCCTCGTCATGACCGAGGAGCGCGCGCGCGATCTCGGCCTCAAGGGCGCGCGCATCATGGGCTCGATCGAGCGACACAACGCCTATTTCGCCGACCCGGTGGCGATCCGGGGCGGCTGGGCGATGGATGCCGACGCCTTGTGGGCGCAGGCCGGCATCGCACCCGGCGATGTCGACTGCGTGCAGACTTATGACGACTACCCGGTGATCTCGGCCATGCAGATCGAGGATCTCGGCTTTTGCGGCAAGGGAGAGGCGCCCGCCTTCCTGCGCGCGCGCGACCTTACCGTCGCCGGGGACTTCCCGCACAATACCTGCGGAGGCCAGCTCTCTTGCGGGCAGGCCGGGGCGGCGGGCGGTTTCCTGCCGGTGGTCGAGGCGCTGCGACAGGTCACCGGCCAGCCACTCGGCGCGCAAGTCCCCGGTGCCCGGATCGCGCTGGCGAGCGGCTACGGGATGGTCACGTATGACCGCTGCCTGGCGACGGGCGCGGTGCTGCTGGAGCGGATCGCATGAGCCTGCCGCTGCAGTTCTGCCGCGCCTGCGCCGCCGCCCAGTATCCTTCGCGCGATGCCTGTCGCATCTGCCTTTCGCCCGAACTGGAGGTGCAGGAGGTGCCCGTCGCCGGCACCGTCATCAGCGAAGCGACGATCCACCGCTCGCTCGATCCGGCCCTGCTCGCCGACGGGCCACTGCGGACAGGGGCCGTCGCCAGCCCGCTCGGCATCCGCCTGATCGCCCTGCTCGCGCCCGGCGCGCATGCGGGATCGAGCGTCGAACTCTCGCCCTGCCCGGATCGGCCGGGCGCCATCATCGCCCACCCGGCGCAGCAGGTCCAAGGATCATGACGGTGAATTCAGTTTCCGAAGCCGCAGACCGCAAGCGCACCCTGAGGCGCGCCATCGCCGCATCGATCGTGGGCAACACGCTCGAATGGTACGACTTCTTCCTCTACGCCACCGCAGCCGCGCTGGTGTTCGGCGACCTGTTCTTTCCGGTCGGGGCAGACCCGCTGGTCAACACGCTGGTCTCCTTCGCGGGCTATGCCGTCGGCTTTGCCGCGAGGCCGCTGGGCGGGCTCGTGTTCGGGCATGTGGGCGACCGCTACGGCCGCAAGACCTCGCTGTTCTGGACACTGGCCATCATGGGCCTGGCGACCTTCCTGATCGGCCTGCTGCCCACGTACACGCAGATCGGGATCTGGGCACCGATCGCGCTCGTCGCGCTGCGCGTCGCGCAGGGCATAGCGGCGGGCGGCGAGTGGGGCGGCGGCGTGCTGCTCATCACCGAAAACGCCCCCGCCGGGCGCGAGGGCATGTTCGGCGCCCTCAGCCAGAGCGGCGTGGGCCTGGGCTTCGTGCTCTCGACTTTCGCCTTCTACCTTGCCGGACTGCTGCCGCAGGAGGACTTCGTCAGCTGGGGCTGGCGCGTGCCCTTCCTTGTCAGCATCACGATCTTCGCGGTCGGCCTGTTCATCCGCTTCCGCGTCTCCGAGACGCAGGACTTCCAGGCCGCCGAGGCTGAAGGCCCGCAGCACGCGCCGCTGGCCGAAGTGCTGCGCCAGCACCCGCGCGAGATGATCGTGGGCATCGGCGCGCGCCTGGCCGAGACATGCGGCTCGCACCTGTTCATCACTTTCGCGCTGGCTTACGGCAAGGCGGTGGGCGCCGAAGTGGACACGCTGATGCTGGGCGTGACGCTGGGCATGCTGGCGGACAGCATGATGATGCCGGTGTTCGGTGCGCTTTCGGACCGCTTCGGGCGGCGCCCCGTCTACATCTTCGGCGCGCTGGCGATGCTGGTCTTCGCCTATCCGTTCTTCGCGATGCTCGAATCCGGATCGACGATGCTGATCGTGCTGGCTTTCGTCATCGGCAACGGGGTATGCCACGCCGCGATGGTCGGCGTGCAGCCTGCGATGTACAGCGAGATGTTCAGCGCCCGCGTGCGCTATTCCGGCCTTGCCATGGCGCACGAGGTGTCCTCGCTCATCGTCGGCTTCTCGCCGCTGATCGCGACGGCGCTCTACGCCCATTACCGCAGCCCGACGCCGGTGGCGCTGTTCCTCGGCGCGATCTGCCTGGTGTCGGCGTCCTCGCTGCTGCTGTGGCGCCCGAAACCCTGATTTCCCTTCCCATCTACCGCAGGAGACCGCCATGGACCTTACCCGCCGCTCCCTTCTGACCGCCGCCGCGACCGGTCTGGCCACCGCTTCGATGCCCGCGATCGCGCGTGCACGCACCGGCAAGGTCCGCATCGGCATCCAGACCTACAGCCTGCGTGACCTGCTGCCGACGCCCGGCGACATGGTCGACAAGATGATCCATGCCTGCAAGGACCTGAACGTCGACATGATCGAACTGTTCGAGCCGACCGTGCAGCCCCCCGCGCTTTCCGCCCATGCACCCTGGGCCTTCACCGGCGGCAAGCCGACCGAAGCCTCGCTCTACGGGCGCCCGCCCGAAGGACCGCGCCCGGCCGAAGTGCTCCGGAACCGCGAGGCCATCCGCACTTGGCGCATGGCCACCCCGGTCAGCCATTTCCGTGAGATAGGCCGCCGTTTCCGCGCCGCCGGGATCGAGGTCCAGGCGTTCAACTTCGGCCTCAAGGACGATTGCACCGACGCCGAAGTCGAATGGGGTTTCGCCGTGACGAAAGCCCTGGGCATCAACCTGATGACTGCCTCGACGACGCTTTCGATGGCGAAGCGCACCGTACCTTTCGCCGCGAAGCACCGCACGATGCTGGGCCTGCACGGCCATTCCAACTTGCGCGATCCCAACCAGCTCGCCACGCCCGGCAGCTTCGAGCAGGGACTGGCGATGTCACCCTGGTATCGCCTGAACTTCGACATCGGCCATTTCGCCGCTGCCGGGTTCGACACCCTGGGCTTCCTCCACAAGCATCATGACAAGGTCTGCAGCGTCCACCTGAAGGACCGCAAGGCGGACTTCGGCATGAACATGCCCTTCGGCGAAGGCGACACGCCCATCGCGGGCGTCGTGCGCACGATCACCGAGAACCGGTGGAACATCCCCCTCATCCTCGAATACGAGTATGCCGGCGGCTCGTCTGAAAACGAGCTTCGCCGCGCGATCGGATACGTCGAGAAATACGTCGCCCGCTGATCGCCCACGGCCCGGCGCGATCCGCATGTGGCGATGCTGCGGTCGGAACCCCCTCGTGATTCCGGCCGCATCCCCCATAAATCCGGATCGTATTTTGTGAATTCACTTTTGGCTTGAAATGATATCCAGCACGAGATACAAAAAATTGTCACACAGCAAAATCGCATGAGAAAACGAACCGAATCATGGAAGATCATGGTTCAGGCGACCGCAAAACCCTCATGATCCCGATAAAGCAGTGAGACCTGATTGCTCATCAGGAGAATTCAGAAAATGCCCCTCGCCCTGGCCATTCTGGCTGCCGCCGCCGTCTCGGCCGCCCCTGTCAAGCCAGCCAAGCCGCCTGTGGTGGAGCGCGTTCTCGCGACGGGTTCGTTCAGGTCGGCAGCGCAGGCGCTGCGTGCTGGCCACGAGCGCTTCGTCGAAGAGATCATCAGGATCACCCAGACCGCTTCCTGGCCTTTCGGCGAAGCCGACCGCGGCAAGCTGGTCGCACAGATGATGCGTGACAGCGGCCTCCGGTCGGTGACCATCGACGAGGTCGGCAATGTCATCGGCCTGCGTCCCGGCCGCAATGCGAAACTGCCCCCGCTCGTCGTCGCGGCGCATCTCGACACGGTGTTTCCGAAGGGCACCGACGTCACCGTCCGGCGGGACGGCACGAAGCTGATGGCGCCCGGCATCGGAGACGATTCCCGCGGCGTTGCGACACTGCTCGCCATCGCCCGCGCCATGGACAAGGCCGGCGTGCAGACCGACCGCGACATTCTGTTCGTAGGCAACGTCGGCGAGGAAGGTCCGGGCGACTTGCGCGGAATGCGCCACCTGTTCCAGAACAACCCGCGCGCCAGGGCGGCTGCCGGGTTCATCTCCATCGACAGTTCGGGCTCCGGCGGCATCGTCACGCGCGGGGTCGGGTCGAACCGCTATCACATCGTGTTTTCCGGCCCCGGCGGCCACAGCTACGACAAGTTCGGCATCGTCAATCCAATGGTGCCGCTGGCGAAGACGGTGACCGGGCTCTACGACATCGCGCTGCCTGCCGCACCCAAGGTCACCTATTCGGCAAGCGTGGTGGGCGGTGGCACCTCGGTCAACACGATCCCGCCGCAGGTCTTCCTCGACGTCGACATGCGGTCGATTTCTCCTGAGGAAGTCGCGCGGGTGGACGCCGAACTCCACGCCATCGCACAGAAGGCCGTGGATGAGGAGAACGCCGCGCGCTCGACCGCGCGCGGCAAGGTCAGCGTCGATTTCCAGGTGATCGGCAAGCGCCCGGCGGGCCACACCGACGAGACGAAGGGGCTTGCCGCCATCGCCTTCCGCGTCGCCGAGGCATTCGGATACGAAGGCCGCTTCATCGAGGTTTCGACCGACGCCAACGTCCCGATGAGCCTTGGCATCCCGGCCATAACCATCGGCTCGGGCGGCACCGGCGGCGCCGAACATTCGCCCGACGAGTGGATCGACGTGGCGCTCGAACCCAGCGTCAGGGGCCTCACGGTCGATCTCGCCACCATCATTTCGGCAGCGAGCGCGAAACCGTAGCGATCAGGACATGCCCGAAGGTGCCGCATGAGCACCGGGCAAGGAAACGAGAGGGCGAGGGAGACACAAGACAAGCAGGCAGGAGCGAACCGGCAGCCCGCAACGGGCGCCGCGCCAGAAGACCATGAAACTTCATATTTAAAATATCCATCCCCCGCGACCAGCCTCACCATCGGTGACGGACAATCGAACAGGCGAGGGATGCGACAATCGGGGAATGAACATGAGCGTGGGATCCTTTATGTCGAGAACATCCGTCTTCGCGGTCTGCGCGGCGGCCTGTTCGATCAGCCTGCCTGCTTTCGCGCAGGATGCCGCCAGCACCGAGGGCGGCCTCAGCGAGATCGTCGTCACCGCAGAGAAGCGTCCAAGCACCGAGCAGAAGACGCCGCTGTCGCTCACCGTGCTGAGCGCCGAGACGCTCCAGCGCAACAGCGTCGGCAATGTCGATGACATCAGCCGCGTGGCGCCTTCGGTCTCGATCACCAATTCGGGCGCGGCGCCGATCATCGCCGTGCGCGGCGTCTCCAGCCGTGACGTCACCGAGATCGGCGACCCCGCCGTGTCGATCAGCATCGACGGCTTCAACCTGCAGCGCGCGACCAGTCTGCAGGCGGGTTTCTTCGACCTTGAACGCATCGAAGTGCTGCGCGGGCCGCAGGGCACCCTGCTGGGGCGCAACGCCACCGGCGGCGCGATCCAGGTGATCACCGCCAAGCCCTCGCTCGACGGCTTCAAGGCACAGCTCGGCGGCGAGATCGGCAACTACGATCTCTACTCGACCAAGGGCATGGTGAACCTGCCGGTCACCGACGACCTCGCCATCCGCGCCTCGTTCCAGACGCGCGACCGCAACGGCTATCGCAACACGCCGGGCAAGGACGGCGATGACGAGCACAGCAAGGCCGCGCGCCTGCATGTGCTGTGGAAGCCGACCTCGCGCCTCAACGTGCTGCTGACCGGCGAATACGCGCACAACAACGGCGTCGGCACCGTGATCAACGGCTTCCCGCTGCAGACCTATACCGCCGCCAACGTGCCCAGCGGCTTCAACGTCGGCGACATCATCCTGCAGGCTCCCGACAAGGGCAGCGCCAAGAGCTTCTACAGCCCGGACGGCGGCTTCATGCGCTACACCGTGTGGAACGTGCGCTCGCAGATCGACTACGACCTCGATTTCGCGACGCTGACCTACCAGGGCGGCTATCGCCACTTCGACTATGGCCGCAAGTACGCATTCGGCGGAAATCCCGGCACCAACCGCCAGACCCTGTCGTTCGAGCAGTACGAGGACGTAGGGACCTGGAACCACGAAGTACGGCTGTCATCGAACTCCACCGGCCCGCTCAAGTGGCAGTTCGGCGCCTACTACTTCCGCGAGACCAACGACTTCGTCGGCCTGTTCACCGATTACCCGGATCAGGACAACATGCATGGGGATTACTTCCTCATCCAGCGCTTCACGTACCCGGATATCACCGCAGAGGCCAAGGCGCTGTTCGGGCAGGCCTCGTATGAGATCGTCCCTGGCCTGACGGCATCGCTGGGCGCGCGCTATTCGAAGGACAAGAAGGATCGTCACACCAATATCCTGACGACCAACTTCAACACCTACATCGCCACCCGCTGCGACCTGACGGACAGTTGCGCCTACACCACGACCACCGGCTACCAGGTCGCCAAGTCGAGCAAGACGACGTTCCACGCCGGTCTGGACTACCAGATCACGCCGCAGAACATGGTCTATGCCAAGTTCGACACCGGCTACAAGGCGGGCGGCTTCACCGACCTTGGCATCTACGATCCCGAAACCGTGCAGTCGTACGAGATCGGCGCGAAGAACCGCTTCTTCGGCAATACGCTGCAGGTGAACCTTTCGGCCTACCTGTACAATTACACCGACCAGCAGGTCAGCCAGTCGATCATCAACTCGGCGGGCGGTGTCTCGGTGCAGATCCTGAACGCGGGCAAGTCGCGCTACAAGGGCATCGAACTCGACACCATCTGGCAGCCGACGCCGGACGACCAGTTCTCGGTCTACATCGCCTACTCCCACGCCCGCTACGTGGACTTCGCGACCGGCACCAGCGGCGTGCTGCTGCGCTACGCGCAGGCCGACGGCCGCGCCGTGCCGGTCTACGGCAGCGACGGCAGCACCGTCGTCGGCTACAACTACCAGCTGTCGGGCAAGCGCCCGCCGCAGTCGCCCGACTGGTCGATCAACCTGGGCTACCAGCACGACTTCCACGTGCTTGGCGGCACCCTGACCCCGCGCGCGCAGACGCATATCGAGTCCAGGAGCTACTTCCAGATCTACAACTTCGATACCGACAGGCAGAAGGGCTATACCCGCTCCGACCTGATGGTGACCTACACCCCGGGCGCGGCGAACTGGACGCTGACCGCTTACGTGCGCAACATCGAGGATCGCCTGATCCTCGCCAACGGCGCCCTGCCGACGAGCGCGACCTACCAGTCGTACCGCTACCAGTACCAGGCGCCCCGGACCTTCGGCGCGTCGCTGACCTTCAACTGGTAAGCCGCCGCTCCGACCGCATGGCGAACGGGAACGGGCGGCGCTGCAAGGCGTCGCCCTTTTCCACTCGCAAGGCCCGGATGCGAATCCCGACAAGGCAGAAAATCGAATAGGCCAAAGCCGGCACAGTACCCGCCGGTCGTCTCTTCCAATGCTCAGGATCGCGCTTCATGCCACATCGTCCGCCTTCGCCCCCGTTCGTCTCGTGCAGCCATCGCAAGAGGACGCGAAGTGCACTGCTGGTATCGCTGTGCACGCTTTGTGTGCCGTTGAGTGCCGCTGTCGCGCAGCCTTCCGAAGCGGCCCTCAGGGGGGCGGTCGAGCACCAGGTTCCAGCCTCGATCCGGCAACTTGGGGAGATGGTCTCGATCGATTCCGGCTCATCCGACGCCCCCGGCCTCAAGGCGATGGCGGACTATCTCGCGGCTCGCCTGAACGGGCTCGGCGCAACCGTGGAGCGCAAGGCGGTGCCACCCGCCGCCGGTGACATGCTGGTCGCCACGCTGCACGGGAAAAGCGCGGGAAAGGATGGCCGCCGCTTCCTTCTGCTTGCCCACATTGACACGGTCTACCAGCCCGGCGCTGCCGCGCGGTGGCCGTTCAGGGTCGCCGGCGACCAGGCCACCGGCCCCGGCGTCAGCGATGACAAGGGCGGCATCGCCGTGATCCTCGGCACCCTGGAAATGCTCCGGGAACTGGGCTTCGACGACTATGACACGATCACCGTGGCATTCAATCCGGACGAGGAGATCGGCTCCCCCGGCTCGCGCCGCCTGATCGAGCAACTGGGCGCGCGCCACGACTATGTGCTGTCCTGCGAGCCGGGCGGCGGGCAACGTATCCTCGCGACCAGCGGCATCGCCACGCTGTCGATGAAGGTCGAGGGCAAGGCCGCCCACGCCGGTGTCGCCCCGCAGGACGGACGCAACGCGCTGGTGGAGGCCGCCGACATGATCGTCCGCACCGCCGCGCTCTCCGACCCGGCAAGAGGGTTCAAGTTCAACTGGACGATTGCCAGTTCAGGGGCGAAGCACAACATTATCCCCGACCTCGCCGAAGTGACGGCCGACATCCGCTACGTTGACGAGGCAGACGTCACCGCGACGATGGCCCACCTGCGGCAACTGGCCTCCACGCCGGCAGTGCCGGGCACGCGGGTAAGCTTCACCCTGAACCGCAACCGCCCGCCGATGATCCCCACCGACACCGCGCGCAACATGGCCAGTGTCGCCGCCGAGGCCGCGCGCGATTTCGGATATCCGATCACCATTCTGGACCGGCCATTCGGCGGCGGCAGCGACGCGGCCTATGCGGCGGCTTCGGGCAAGGCGGGCGTGGTCGAAAGCTTCGGCATCGGCGGTTCGCATGGCCACACGTTCGGCGAGGAAACCGCGGACCTCGGCTCATTGCCGTCCTCGCTCTATGTCATGGCACGCACGATCATGGTGCTGGCCGGGCGGTAACCTTTTTCAGGCGGTCAATTCATCGCCGATCGCGCGCGCCAGGATGACCATGAACTTGTCATCCGCATCGCCGAAGCCCTGCAGCGGTTCCCAGCCCCCCGCCAGCAGCAGCGTGTCGGCGCTGCGCGGATCGTACTTGTGGCTGTTTTCGGTGTGGATCGTCTCGCCCGCCGCCATCGTGAAACAGCGGCCGCAGACCTCGAAATCGATGTCGCGCGTCGCTGCGATGTGCATCTCGATCCGGGCGCGATCGTCGTTCCAGACCGCGCGGTGCGCAACCCCGTCACGCGGAATCGTGCCGCCAAGCTCTTGGTTGATGCGATCCGCCAGATTGAGGTTGAACGCCGCCGTCACGCCTTGCGCATCGTCGTAGGCGCGGACGAGTTCCACCTCCGCCTTGATGCGGTCGAAGCCGATCAGCAGCAGGCTGCCCGCGCCCAGCGTCTCGCGCATCGAACGCAGCAGGTCGGCGGCCGCCAGCGGCTCCATGTTGCCGATCGTGGAGCCGGGAAAGAAGCCCAGACGCGGATGATCGCCCACTTCGGCGGGCAGCGCGGTGGGCATGCTGAAGTCCGCCTCGACCGGGTGGATCGGCAGTTCGGGATAGCGCGCCGCCAGCGCCTCGCAGGATTCGGAAAGGAATGCGCCCGAAATGTCGATCGGCACGTAAGCGGCGGTCCAGATCGCATCGAGCAGCAGCGGCGTCTTGGTCGCGCTGCCCGCGCCGAACTCCACGACGACGTGATGCCGCGATCCGACCATGCGCCCGATCCGCGTGGCGTGGGCCATGAGGATACCGGTCTCGACGCGAGTGGGATAGTATTCGGGCAGCCGGGTGATCTCTTCGAACAGCTGGCTGCCGCGATGGTCGTAGAACCAGCGCGCCGGAATCGCCTTGCGCGGCTGCGAGAGGCCGGTCAGCACGTCGCGGCGGAACTGCGCGCGCAGCGCATCGCGGGAGGTATCGATCAGTTCGCGGACGGCGGTGGCCATGGTCTACAAGTCCTTAGCGAGGCGCACGCCGGTGAACTGCCAGCGCTTGTCGGGGGGAAAGAAGTTGCGATACGTGCCGCGCGAGTGCCCGCGCGGCGTCGCGCAGCTGGCGCCCTTGAGCACGCACTGCCCGGACATGAACTTGCCGTTGTATTCACCCACCGCACCTGCCGCCGGGCGGAAGCGCGGATAGGGCAGGTAGGCGGAACGGGTCCATTGCCAGCAGTCCCCGAACAGGTCGGACGACCCCTGGGGGTGGGCACCGACAGCTTCGTCAAGCTGTATGCCGCCCGCCGGATCATGCCCCGCCGCCGCGACTTCCCATTCGAACTCGGTCGGGAGGCGGTGCCCCGCCCAGGTGGCGAAGGCGTCGGCTTCGTAGAACGAGACATGCGCAACCGGCGCATCGGGCAGGATCGGCTGGAGACCGGACAGCGTGAAGGCCATGTCATCGCGCCAGTAGAGCGGCGCCGTCAGCCCCTCTGCATTGATCCAGGCCCACCCGTCCGACAGCCACAGCGCCGGGTTGCGATAGCCGCCGTCGGCGACGAACTCCGCCCATTCGCGGTTCGTCACGAGACGACGGGCGAGGGCGAAAGGTTCGAGCAGCACCTCGTGTTCCGGGCCTTCGTTGTCGAACGCGAAGTCGCGTTCCCCGCCGCCATGTCCGATACGATGGCGACCGCCTTCGTACCAATGCCAGCCCATCGGTCCGACGGACGCCGCCCCGCACTCCGATGCGAGCGGACGGGCATAGGCAGGCGCCAGGGGGTTCAGCGAAAGCGCGTGCTTCAGGTCGGTTAGCAGCAGTTCCTGGTGCTGCTGCTCGTGGTTGAGCCCCAGCGCGATCAGTCCGGCAAGGTCGGCGCGATCCAGAAGCAGTTCCACATGCGCGTCGACATGGGCGCGGTAGGCCAGCACTTCGTCCAGCGCGGGGCGCGAGAGCATCCCGCGCTGCGGGCGCGCGTGGCGCGGCCCTTCCGCCTCATAATAGGAATTGAACAGGAACGGCCAGGCCTCGTCGAACAGCCTGTAGCCGGGCAGGTGGTCGCGCAGCACGAAAGTTTCGAAGAACCACGTCGTATGCGCCAGATGCCACTTCGCCGGGGAGGCGTCCGGCATGGACTGGATGGTGGCGTCGGCATCGGACAGCGGGGCGACAAGCGCCTCGGTGAGACTGCGGACTTTGGTGAAACGGGTCGCCTGACATGAGGCGGAAGCCACCAGGGGCGAACGGTCGGTCGTGGTGGCCATGCCGCTTTAACGACCGGTGCCGCCCGCGGATGCATGACGGAATGAATATTGCGACGAATTGCGCCCGCCCGCATCCGATCCGGGACGAGCGGCGTCGTTCGGAGAGAGAATAGCGCCCAGAACCTCGCCGTTTCAAAAAAATGCGGCGGGAAAATTTTCGCACCGCAACTTTTTGCCGCCCGCCAGCGAACAGCGATGGGCAGGCGCCGATCAAAGCGCCTTCACCATATCCTCCTGGAGCCCCCTGTTGGAGCAGAGCCGATGAAAATCCGGAAGAATTTCGCCTTGTCGCTGGCCGTTGGTCTATTCATGGCCGCCATGCCGAGCCAGAGCTTCGCCGCCCTGCCGCAAGGCGCGAAGGCCCCCGACTTCACCTTGCACGCCGCGCTGGGCGGCAAGCCCTTCGACCTCTCGCTGGCCAAGGCGCTGAAGAAGGGGCCGGTCGTGCTTTACTTCTTCCCCGCCGCCTTCACGTCCGGCTGCACGGTCGAGGCGCACCTCTTCGCCGAAGCCACCGGCGATTTCAAGAAGCTGGGCGCCAGCGTGATCGGCGTGACCGCGGGCAATGTCGAGCGTGTCGCCGAATTCTCGAAGTCGGAATGCCGCAACCAGTTCGCCGTCGCCGCCGACCCGAACGCCAAGGTCGCCGCGAAGTTCGACGCGACGATGCAGGGGGGCAAGCAGACGATTTCCAACCGGACCTCGTTCGTGATCGCGCCCAACGGCACGATCCTGCTCAGCTACACCGACATGAACCCGCAGGCCCACATCGAGAAGACGATGGCCGCAGTGCGCGCATGGAAAGCCAGGCACGGCTGACCTTTTCCGCCACGATCGATCCTTCCCGTCGCCAAGAGGCCCCGTCATGCCAGTTGCCCTGTTGTCCGCCTTCCTCGGCGGGCTGATCCTCAACCTGATGCCCTGCGTCTTTCCGATCATCTCGCTGAAAGCGTTCGGGCTGGCCCGCCAGGGTGGCGATCCGCAGCGGATGCGGCATGAGGGGCTGGCATTCCTCGGCGGAACCGTGCTGGCGATGCTGGCCCTCGCCGGCACGCTGATCGCCCTGCGTGCCGGCGGGCAGGCGGTGGGCTGGGGCTTCCAGCTCCAGTCCCCGCTCGTGGTCGCCGTGCTGGTGCTGGTACTGCTGGGTTCGGCGCTCAACCTTGCCGGTCTCTTCGAGTTCGGCCTGGGCCTGCAGCGCATGGGGCAGACTCTGGACGGGAAGGACGGGCTGCTGGGTGCGGCGCTCACCGGCGCGCTGGCCGTGGTCGTGGCGACGCCCTGCGCCGGACCGTTCATGGCAGGGGCCATCGGCTTCGCGCTCGTCCAGCCGCCGCTGGCCGCGCTCGCCATCTTCGCGGCGCTGGGTCTGGGCGTGGCCGCGCCCTTCACGGCGCTGTCCTTCAGCCCGGCGCTGGCGAGGCGCCTGCCGCGACCCGGAGCATGGATGACGACGCTCAAGCATGCGCTGGCCTTCCCAATGCTGGCCGCCGCCGCATGGCTGTTATGGGTGCTGGCACAGCAGACCGGAAGCGCGGGCCTGGCGCTGATGCTGGGTTGCGCCCTGCTGCTGGCCTTTACATGCTGGATCTACGGCATGGCGCAAAGGCGCGCGATGGTCGGTCGCCCCGCCGCTGTCCTGCACGGTGTCACGATCGCGGGCGCGGCGACGATCGCGGTGCTCTGCGCCATGCCGGGCAATGCGCTGCGAGCCTCCCCCCCGGCCGCGCAGATGCAGGCATCCGCCCGCAGCGAACGGACCGACATCGCGCCGGTGTCCTGGTCGCCCGAAGCGGTCGCGAAGGCGCGGGCAGCCGGTCACCCGGTCTTCGTCGATTTCTCGGCCGAATGGTGCCTGACCTGCAAGGTCAACGAAAAGGCCGTGCTCTCCACCGCCGCTTTCAAGGACGGCATCGCGCGCACCGGCACCACCTACATGGTGGCGGACTCCACCAACTATGATGCGCGGATCGAGCAGGCTATGATGGGACTGGGCCGCTCAGGGCTGCCGCTCTACCTTGTCTATCCGGCCAGGGGCGGCGATCCGGTAATATTGCCGCAAGTGCTGGACACGAAGACCACGCTCGATGCACTGCAGGCCGCGTCCGGCAAGAAGGTTTGACGAGACGATGCATACGATCCCGCCCGTTCATCCCGGAAGCCGCGTGGCCCCCGAGTGAACGATACACTGTCGTCGGAAAATGTGGCGCCGGAGAATGCCGCGCCACAGGATGCATGGCCCACCCTCATGCGGCGGGCGCAGGACGGCGACCAGCGCGCCTACCGGCTGGTCCTGCGCGCGCTAGTGCCGGTCGTCCGGGTCAGGGTGCGCCGCCGCATCTTCGACGAAGCGCTGGCCGAGGATGTCGTGCAGGACGTGCTGATGACCCTGCATCGCCTGCGCCATACCTATGATCCGGCGCTGCCGCTGCTGCCGTGGGTCTCGGCCATCGTCTCGGCAAGGGCGGTAGATGCGCTGCGGCGGCAGGGTCGGTCGCGCGGCAGGGAGATCAACCGGGACGAAACCCTGTCCGGCACCGTCGATCCCGGCGCTGCGGCGGCTTTCGACGCCATCGACGCCGAACGGGAACTGGCGGGGATGCTCGACATCCTGCCCGAACGCCAGCGCCAGATGATAGAACTGGTGAAGCTGCAGGAGATGACGCTCGATGCCGCCGCGCAGGAAAGCCGCCTCTCCGTCTCCGCCGTAAAATCCTTGCTGCACCGCGCGATCACCAGACTGCGCGAACATGGAAAGCAGACACATGGTTGACCATGACACCCTTATCGACACGCTTTGCGACGAGGCAGCGCCGGTACGGCGCGTGGCTCCGGCCTGGCGCCGGGCGCTCGGCTGGACCCCGGTTGCACTGGGCTTCGGCTGGCTCATGACGCAGCTGCTCCATCGCGCCGGGACGGACTGGAGCGGCCCCCTCGCCGGGGTCGCGGCCGCGAACATCCTGCTTTCGCTTGGCCTGGGGATCGCCGCGCTCACGGCCGCCCTGTCGATTAGCGTGCCGGGCCGGGTCGCGCGGGTAAACGGCTGGATCGTGACCTGCCTGACCATCTGGCTGGCACTGGCGGCCTACAGCATCGGCATAGCCCGCCATCCCGTCGGGCAGTTGGGCCACGGCAGCTACTGCTTCACGTTCGTGCTGGTCGCCGGAGCCCCCATGATCGCGGTCACCGTGCTCGCACTGCGGCGCACGCGGTCGCTCCACCCGATCCGCTCCCTGACGCTCGCCGGAGCGGGAACGGCATTCCTGTCGTTC
Organism: Novosphingobium sp. FG90; assembly: GCF_057808725.1. Taxonomy (NCBI): domain Bacteria; kingdom Pseudomonadati; phylum Pseudomonadota; class Alphaproteobacteria; order Sphingomonadales; family Sphingomonadaceae; genus Novosphingobium; species Novosphingobium sp. FG90. Next base: position 198 of record NZ_JBMDIO010000013.1, on the reverse strand, counting down.
GGACTGCTGGCGTTCTGCCACCCCGTCGCAATGTCGGCGATGGACTTCGCCGGCCATCTCGCCGCCGGCATCCTGCTTGGCGCACTGACCATCGCAGTCGGCCGCAAGGCGATCGCGGCGTGAGATATCGCGCCTGAAAATACCGGCACGCCGAAAATGAAAGTGGGGGGGGGGGGGGGGGGGGGGGGGGGGGGGGGG
>NZ_JBMDIO010000129.1:0-392 GCF_057808725.1 Novosphingobium sp. FG90 | reverse complement strand
CGCAAAGACGTTCGCCTGCGGTGAGCCCTCGGCATGAAACGGGGGATAGGCCACGGCTTCGACCTTGGGGTGGTCGCGCAGAAAAGCGGCGGCCACGGCAGCATTCGCGTTCGCCCGTTCCATGCGCAGTCCGAGCGTTTCGAGCGAACGACTGAGCATCCAGCTGCTGTGCGGATCCAGCTGCGTGCCAATTGCGCTGCGTAGTAGCCGGACTTCCCGCATGAGGGCCGCCGATCCCAGCGCGGCTCCTGCGACCAGATCCGAATGGCCGCCGACATATTTGGTCAGCGAATAGAGCGAAATATCGGCGCCGTGCCGCAACGGCCGCTGGAAGATGGGGCCAAGCAGGGTGTTGTCGCACATGAGAAGCGGGCGATGCCCCTGCTCCAGCG
>NZ_JBMDIO010000128.1:0-392 GCF_057808725.1 Novosphingobium sp. FG90 | reverse complement strand
GGGGTTCCCGGGCATCCCGGCGCCCCAGGGGAGGCGCGCCGGAATTCCTTGGCTTTACGGCCCGGCGTGAGCCACGGTGACGTTCACGTTGTTCCCACCGATGGTGAGCGTGTTCGTCGCGCTGTTGCCGTAGGCCGCCGATGCCAGCGCATTGCCGTTGATCGACAGGCTGGCATTGGTCACGCCGCCAGTGTTGCCGGTGCCGCTGGCCACAGCATTGATCGCGAGCGCACCGGAGGTGACGCCGGAGCTGGCGTTGATCGCCCCGGTATTGCTCTGGTTGCTGGCAATTGCCGTGGTCGTCGGCGTCGTGCCCGTGGCCGGGCTGTTGAGCGCGGTCAGGGTCAGCGAGTTGGTCGCGGCGTTGCCATAGGCCACCGAGACCGCGCTGT
>NZ_JBMDIO010000127.1:0-407 GCF_057808725.1 Novosphingobium sp. FG90 | reverse complement strand
TTAACAGGTTGCGGAAAAAGGTTCTTTCCTTGAGCCGCTTGAGGTGATTCAGACGCCTTCAGCTGAGGTTGAAGGATTTGAAATGCGGGGCGGCGATTACCGGAGCGAAGGGCTTTTTTCCTACGTGAGTTGCGAAGCCCGGGTTCCGGCGAACCATCCCCTTCGGGCGATCCGCGCGATCGTCGACGAAGCTCTCGAGGTGATGTCAGCGGATTTTGATGTGATGTATTCGCGCATTGGCCGGCCATCTATCCCGCCCGAGAAGCTACTGCGCGCGTTGCTCCTGCAAGCTTTCTATACGATCCGCTCGGAGCGCCAGCTCATGGAGCAGATGGATTACAACCTGCTCTTCCGCTGGTTCGTCGGCCTGGCGATGGATGCGCCGATCTGGGATGTCACGGTCTTCA
>NZ_JBMDIO010000126.1:0-461 GCF_057808725.1 Novosphingobium sp. FG90 | reverse complement strand
AGCGCGTTCTTCTTCCCGGGGCGGTCGATCTCGATTTCCAGAACGTGGCGGTCGTTGGTCACTTTGACGAAGTCCGTCATGTGCCCTTCCTTCCCATGATTTGAGTGAAATTATGAACCAGCCAGGTCGATATTCAGGCTTGGTCGAGTGCCTGAGACAGATCCGCGACGATATCGCTTTCGTTCTCGATTCCGATGGACAGACGGACCGTGGACTGCAGGACGCCGATCCGGTCCCGGATTTCCACGGGTACGCCGGAATGAGTGGTCGTGGCCGGGTGGCTCGCCAGCGATTCCGTGCCTCCTAGGCTGACCGCGAGCTTGAAGATCTGCAGGGCGTTGAGGAACCGGAAGGCTGCCGGCTGCCCTCCCGCGATGTCGAAGGCGAAAGTCGATCCCGCTCCTTCGCACTGCGCCGCAAAGACGTTCGCCTGCGGTGAGCCCTCGGCATGAAACGGGGGA
>NZ_JBMDIO010000125.1:0-524 GCF_057808725.1 Novosphingobium sp. FG90 | reverse complement strand
CTGGGTCAGCGGGCGATGGGAGATTCCCGGCGCGCTCATGCAGGCGCATGGACTCGAGGCCGGGCAATCTGGCGCCTGCAACATTGGCTTTAGTGGGGCTTGGCCTGACGATCGGAGCGATTGGTCAGATCGCTATCGTAGCGATGTAAGTCTGGTCTCCGGGCTGCTGTCCGGCATCATCTCTGGCTCTGCCGACGATACGGGGCGGCAGGAACTCATGCTCGCCTGGCAGCCTGTATGTGACGCGGCCGGGCCGGAGCTTGTCCTCTATCGTGAGGCGCTGGTTCGCCTGCTCGACGATGACGGAAAGGCTCACCCGCCAGGCGACGTCTTCCTGGCTCTCGAACGGCTCGGTTTCGCACGGGTCGTTGATCATTATGTCGTTTCGCGGGTCATTGATGAACTGGAGCAGACTCCGGATGTCATTCTTGCCGTCAATATCTCGGCGCAATCCGTTCGCCACGATGCATGGTGGGATGAGATAAAATCACGCCTTGTCGCGAGGCCCGATGTGGCGCGCCGGC
>NZ_JBMDIO010000124.1:0-532 GCF_057808725.1 Novosphingobium sp. FG90 | reverse complement strand
AGGGCCGCGAGCCCACGCCCGAGGAAATGGCCGAGCGTCTGTCGATGCCGCTCGAAAAGGTGCGCAAGGTGATGAAGATCGCCAAGGAGCCGATCTCCCTCGAAACGCCGATCGGCGACGAGGAGGATTCGCACCTCGGAGACTTCATTGAGGACAAGAACGCGATCATTCCGGTGGACGCGGCGATTCAGGCGAACCTCAAGGAAACGGTCACCCGCGTCCTTGCGAGCCTTACCCCGCGCGAGGAGCGCGTGCTGCGCATGCGCTTCGGCATCGGCATGAACACCGATCACACGCTGGAGGAAGTCGGCCAGCAGTTCTCGGTGACGCGCGAACGTATCCGCCAGATCGAAGCGAAGGCGCTGCGCAAGCTCAAGCACCCGAGCCGGTCGCGCAAGATGCGCTCGTTCCTGGACCAGTAAGAGAAAAGCCCCGCCTCGGCGGGGCTTTTTTCATCACCTCGTCATTGTTCTTACCTCGTCATTGCGAGCGCAGCGAAGCAATCCAAGGCAACGCAAACCGCCCTGGATTG
>NZ_JBMDIO010000123.1:0-534 GCF_057808725.1 Novosphingobium sp. FG90 | reverse complement strand
CCCCGCCGGAATGAACGCGCATTTTGGGAGGTTTCAGCCATTGTGCTGTTCCCCATTGCGCTCATAATGGGCCGATGAAACGGGGCGTTATCCAACAGATTGGCCGAGGGCTTGGGGTGACCGTAGCGGCGAGCATCGGCGGCGGGTTTCTCGGCGCTGGAATGTTGGGTGCGAACCCTATCGGCGGCATCGGCATGTGGCCCGCCACTTTGGTCGGATCATTCGTCGTGCTTGTTCCAGCCTATTTCATCGCACGCGAAACAATAGGTCTCAGCCGTAGGCAATCCTACGCTGCAGTGATCTTGGCGGGCTTCAGCGTCGGTGCAATTGCGATGCCGCTCATTTTTGGGAGTGCTCCCGAATACACGAAGCCAGCCAGCGAATTGGGTGTCTGGTGGCTTGGCGGTGCTTTTGGCCTCGGTAGCGGCATATCGTGGATTGTCGCTCATCATTTAACTAGGCCAAAAGCTCGGGTAGAGGCCGTCTGCTGACGGGCGTTTTCTCCCGACAACGGTCCCGGGCGGACGCTTACCG
>NZ_JBMDIO010000122.1:0-584 GCF_057808725.1 Novosphingobium sp. FG90 | reverse complement strand
TACATATAACACGCTACGATGCACCATGCGCCCTCCCGCGAAGCGGGTTCGTGCATGGGTCGTAAGCAGGCTTCGGCTGAGATGAGACATTATTAGTCTCCGTTATCCTGATACCCGCCATCTGCGACCAGGTTCGGCCCTTCGTGAATGAGCCGACGAAGGTGCTTGAACTTCTATTAAGCCCCACCCCGGATCAGCCGCGAATGGCCCGGTCAGGCGGCAGCGCGGGCGTGAGGGCGTATTGCAGCCTTGGGAATAATGCTGCACTTCAGCAACCGGGTGGCAAATAAGCGGCGAGCCGAGGATAGCACGAATGACCGCACCGCGTGAGAGCAAGACCGCCATCGGGGATCACCAGCTTCATCCGGACACCCTGATGCTGAACTACGGATACGACCCGTCATTGTCCGAAGGTGCGGTCAAGCCACCGGTATTCCTGACGTCCACTTTCGTCTTCCCGACCGCTGAGGAAGGCCGGGACTTCTTCGACTATGTCGCCGGCCGCAAGGAGCCGCAGCCGGGCGAAGGCCGCGGACTGGTCTACTCGCGCTTCAACCACCCCAACAGCGAGATCGTCGAGGATC
>NZ_JBMDIO010000121.1:0-597 GCF_057808725.1 Novosphingobium sp. FG90 | reverse complement strand
TGCTGCGTCTGGCCGAACGTCACAAGGTGAAGCGCACCGACTTCCTCGAATCCTACGTCGGCCGCGAGCTGGACGATACGTGGATCACGGACGTCGCCAAGAAGGACAAGAAGTGGGCTGCCTTCGCCGAGAACGAAGCCGACCCCGTCGAGCGTATCCGTCTGGAAGTCTCGGACATCGCCGCCGCCACCGGCATGGCGCTTCCCGAGTTCCGGCGCATCGTCAACATGGTCCAGAAGGCGGAGCGTGAAGCACGCATCGCCAAGAAGGAAATGGTCGAGGCGAACCTGCGTCTGGTGATCTCGATCGCCAAGAAGTACACGAACCGTGGGCTTCAGTTCCTGGATCTCATTCAGGAAGGCAACATCGGTCTGATGAAGGCGGTCGACAAGTTCGAATACCGCCGCGGCTACAAGTTCTCGACTTATGCGACCTGGTGGATCAGGCAGGCGATCACGCGCTCAATCGCGGATCAGGCCCGCACGATCCGCATCCCGGTGCACATGATCGAGACGATCAACAAGCTTGTGCGCACCAGCCGCCAGTTCCTCCACGAGCAGGGCCGCGAGCCCACGCCCGAGGAAATGGCCGAGCGTC
>NZ_JBMDIO010000120.1:0-643 GCF_057808725.1 Novosphingobium sp. FG90 | reverse complement strand
ATATCGCCGTAGGCGTCCATCCCGAGCGCCTCCGACGCCTGTGCCAGGAAGGCGTGCGGCTGACCGCGCAACATGTTCGGACGCTGCAAGCGACGCGGCGTCGCGCCACATTGGTGGCGACCATCCTCGAAACCATCGTTACCCTCACCGACGATGCGGTGCTGATGTTCGATCGCCTGCTTGGGCAGATGTTCCGGCGCGAACAGAACAGCGCGGACACGACACTCAAGCGCAACCGGCGCACCATCAACGGCAAAATCCGGCTGCTTGCCCAACTCGGCGCTGCCTTGCTCGCCGCCAAGATATCAGGTGGCGATATCGGCGCTGCGGTCGAGGCAGCGATCGGATGGAATGATCTCGGCCGCGAGGTCGATGAAGCCCGCAAGCTGATCCGCCCCGATTCGGTCGATCCCGTCGCGGTCGCCGCGACCAATTACCCCGTCCTCCGACAGGTCGGTCCCTCGTTCATCGCCTCGTTCACATTCGGGGCGGTGCCAGCCTGCCATGCGCTCGCGCGAGCGGTCGCGATCATGCGCGACCTTCATTTTGGTCATCTGCGCAAATTGCCTGCAGGCACGCCAGTCGGCTTCATCCGGCAAGCTTGGCGTCGGGCGATCGGCACCGGCATTCCCGATCGCAGGAT
>NZ_JBMDIO010000012.1:0-130466 GCF_057808725.1 Novosphingobium sp. FG90 | reverse complement strand
ACACTGCGCCCCCCCATGTCCCGCTCCCACAATGACGACGTCTGATTTTTCCATGGCTCAGTCCTTCAGGAAGCGGACCATGCCCGCCGCCAGTTCGGCCGGTGCTTCGAGCGGCGCCAGATGCGCCGCTTCGAGGGACAGGTGCGCGGCACCCGGGATGCCGGCCACCAGATGCTCGCCATGCCCCTCGAACGGCGTCGAAGTGTCACGAGTGCCGGTAATCACGAGCGTCGGACAGGCGATCGCTGCGATACGGTCCGCCAGATCCATGTCCCGGATCGCCGCACCGCACCCGGCGTATCCCTGCGCGTCCATGCCGATCAACTGGCGGCGCACGGCTTCGTAGATCGCAGGCTCTGCGGCACCGGACAGGAAGCGACCCATCGCGAGATCGGCGATGGCGGCCATCCCCCCACCCGAGACTTCGGCGTCCCGCACCCTGGCGACGCGGTCGCTCCACGAGGCGCTGTCCATGGCGGCGGAGGTGCAGATCGGGATGAGCTTGTGGATCCTGTCCGGTGCGTCGAGGGCAAGTTCCATGGCGATCATGCCGCCCAGCGAAACGCCCGCGACGCTGAAGCACGAAAAGCCCGCTGCGTCCGCCACCGCCAGCACGTCCTGCGTCAGCATCGCCATCGAGAAGTCGCCCGGTTCGGCCCGCGAAGCGCCATGACCGCGCGCATCGATCCGCAACAGCGCGAAGTGGTCGCGCAGGAACGGCAGGACCGCGTCCCACAAGTCCATGTCGGTGCCGATGGAATTCAGCAGCACCAGCGCGGGCGCATCCTCGCGCCCGTCGCGCTTCCAGTAGAGGCTCGCGCCCGAAACTTGCGTGAACGGCATGATCAGTCCTCCGGTGCGATGATGACGCGCAGACCATCGAGCGCCGGGGTCATGGCGATCTGGCAGGACAAGCGCGACAGATCGGTGCGATGGTCCGAGGAATCGAGCAGGTCATCCTCATCCGCACCGGAACCGCCAACCGCCCGGGTCCACCCGGCATCGACGAGGACATGACACGTCGCGCACGAGCAGCAGCCCCCGCACAGCGCGAGAAGTTCGTCGAAGCCATTGTCGCGGATGGCTTCCATGACGGTCGTGCCCTCGCGGGCATCGATGGCGGTTTCGTCACCCGAACGGGTGACGACGATCAGTCTGGGCACGTGTCTATATCCTGTGAAGATGGCGTCAGCCGATGTCGCCACCGGCAACGGGCAGGACCGATCCGGTCACATAGCTGGCCTCGTCCGAGGCGAGGAAGAGGATCGGCGCGATCTGCTCTTCCAGAGTGCCGTACCGCTTCATGAAGGCGGACGACGTCACTTGCGCTACGGCCTCGGCCATCCACGCCTGTTCCTGCGCGTCGTCACCCTGCGGGTTGCGGGCAACGCGACGCGGCGGAGCGCTGGTGCCGCCGGGCGCCGTAGCGACGACGCGGATGCCGGCCTCGGCATACTCCATGGCGAGCGCCTGGGTCATGCCGTTGATCCCGCCCTTGGCCGCCGAGTAGGGCACACGGCGGATGCCGCGCGTGGCGTTGGACGAGATGTTGACGATCGTCCCAGCACCCTGTGCCAGCATGACAGGCAGCGCCGCATGGCAACAGTACAGCGTCGGCATCAGCGAGCGGCGGATCTCCGCGTCGATCTGTGCGGGCTCGAACTCGGCGTAAGGCCGCATGCGGATCGCGCCGCCGACGTTGTTGACGAGCACGTCGATGCGCCCGAACGCCGTGATCGCCGCAGCCATGGCCTTGGCCGCGCCCTCGTAGGTTTCAAGGTCGCACTGGACCGATACGGCCTTGCCACCCTCCGCCACGATGGCCTGTTCGACTTCTGTGACGAAGTCGGCCCGGTCGACGAGGACGAGGCGCGCCCCTTCGGCCGCAGCGCGGGTGGCGACACCCGCTCCGATGCCCTGAGCCGCGCCGGTCACCACCATGACTTTGCCCGCGAAGCGTCCCTGGAAAATCACCGCTGCGCCTCCTCAGACATGATAGACGTCGATGACCTGATGAATGTAGTCGTCCTTGAGGACGATCTTCTTCTTCAGTATCCTGGGCGTTTCACCAGTCGTATCCAGCGTCAGGAACGTGGTTCCGAAGAACTGCTGCGTCTGCTGGTAGCGGTGGCTGAGCGTATGCCAGTTGTAGCGCAGGTCGATCGCGCCTTCGCGCGTCTCCAGCACCTCGACGTTGGCGATGAAGTGCGACGTGCGCGCTTCCGGCGTGCTGGCCGACGAACGCTCGGTGTTGAGACGATAAACGCGATCCTCCAGCCCCTTGCGGTTGCCGTAGTAGATCAGCGATATCTCTGTCTGCGGGTTCGTGGTCAGCGCGTCATCGTCAGTCCACGCCGGCATCCAGTACTCGGCGTCCTGCGCATAGCATTCCAGCCATTCGTCGAATTCACGGTCGTCGAGCAGGCGTGCCTCACGGTAGAGGAACGCGCAGATATCGGCGTAGGAGAGCACAGCGTGGCTCTTTTCGAGGACGAGGGTCATTCCGCAGCCTCCAGCATCGGAGCGGCATCTCTCGCCAGCCCGTCGAGCATGATCTGCGCCCAGAACTCGTGCTGGCGAACGAACAGGCCTTCGTCCTCGCTGCGCTCGCTGGACAGCAGCGGGTTCATGCCCATCGCCTTCGCATTGGCATCGGGACCATGGATCCAGCGGGTCGCGCCGCGGCTGAGGTCGTTCCACAACTCGCCCGCACCTTCGTAGGCTTTCTGGCAGGACCGGAATTCCTCAAGGTCGTCCGGCGTGCCCATCCCGGTCACGTTGAAGAAGTCCTCGTACTGGCGGATGCGATGGGCGCGGTCCTCGGCGCTCTCGCCCTTGGGGGCGTAGCAGTAGATCGTGACTTCGGTGGTGTGCACGTCGATCGGACGCACCACGCGGATCTGGGTCGAGAACTGGTCCATCAGAAACACGTTGGGATAGAGCGCAAGGTTGCGGGTCTGCTCGAGGATGAACTTCGCCCTGTCGGCCCCGAGGCGCTCGGCCAGCTGGTCCTTCAGGTTCCAGACCGGGCGCACTTCAGGGTTCAGGACCTGGGTCCAGAGCAGGATATGCCCATGCTCGAAACCGTAAACGCCGCTTGCTGGAGCCTTCGACCAGCCGTTTGCATCGACCGCCTTGGTGCCGCCTTCGGCGCGGCGGCCCATGGTCGACTGGTAGTTCTCGTGAACGGAGCTGACGTGATAGCCGTCGCAACCGTTCTCCATCTGCATCTTCCAGTTGCCGTCGAAGGTATAGGTGGAATTGCCGGTCAGCACTTCCAGCCCCTCGGGCGCCTGGTCGACCATCTGGTCGATGATCACCCGCGCCTCGCCCAGATGCTGCTCGAGCGGCAGCACATCGTGGTTGAGCGAGGCGAAGATGAACCCTCGATAGCTTTCCACGCGGGCGCGGGTAAGGTCGTGCGAGCCTTCATGGTTGAAGCTGTCCGGATAGGCGCCGGTGCTGGCGTCCTTGGCGCGCATCAACGAACCATCGGTCTTGAAGCTCCAGCCATGGAAGGGACACACGAAGAGCGGCTGGTTGCCCCGCTTGCGGCGGCACAGCTTGGCGCCGCGATGGGCGCAGGCGTTGACGACGCAGTTGAGGCCGCCATCCTTGGCACGGGTCAGGATCACCGGGGTCCGCCCGATCCAGGTCGTGAAGTAGTCGTTCTTCTTCTCGACCTGGCTTTCGTGGGCGATGTAGACCCAGTTGCTCTCGAAGATGTACTTCATTTCGAGCTCGAACAGCGCCGGGTCGGTGAAGACGTCGCGGCGGCAGCGGAACAGGCCGGTCTCGGGGTCATCGACCACGGCGGTCGAAACGCGGCTCATCAGGTGTTCGTGCATGATCCTGTCTCCCGTGTTCTGGTTGTCAGACGGTTTCGGCTTCCGGAAGCGCCGTCGCTTCGGCGCGGGTGCGCGAGGAGAAGCCCTCATCACCGGCGTCGTGGGCACGCTGCAGCTGGAAGTCGAACTGGATGTAGGCGCTGTCGCCCTGACGGCTGGGCACCGGCAGCAGGCCCTCGCGAGTGCCGAAGGCGAAGTCGTCGGCCGCGAAGGGATCGTCGCCGAAGTTGATCTGCGTCGTCAGCGTGCGATAGCCCGGCGCCTCGATGAAGAAGTGGACGTGGGCCGGACGGTTACCATGGCGGCCGAGCGCCTGCATCAGCTTGTCGGTCGCACCCTGCGGCGGCACCGAGTAGCCGCTCGGCTGCTTGGAATGGAAGGCGTAGCGCGCATCCGCGCCCAGCTTGATGCGGCGGCGGTTGTTGAACGGGGTCTGTTCGCCGGTCGGATCGAAGTGTGAGTACCAGCCCTTCGAGTTCGCGTGCCAGACATGGACAATCGCATCCTGAACGGCTTCGCCATCCGGGCCGGTCACGGTGCCGGTCATGTGCAGGACGGTGGAGCCTTCGTCGGGATCGGTGCTGAGGTTGACGTTGCCCTCGACCAGCGGCGCCCCGGCGACGTAGAGCGGTCCTTCGATGGTGCGCGGCGTGCCGCCGGTGAGGCCCGCCTCGGCGTCCTTGGCGTCCATATAGAGGTCGAGGAAGTGCTCCAGCCCCGTGCCCGGCACGATCAGGCCGATCTCGCCCGCGCTGTCCGACAGGTACTTCATTGCCAGCCAGAACTCGCTCTCGGAGACGTCATGCCTGACGATGAGTTCCATCACGCTTTCAGTAAGGTCGCGCACGATCGCCTTGAGGCGCGGGCTGCCGCCGCTCTCGTTCACGCCGGCGGCGCGATCGAGCAACTGCTGGATTTCCGGGGTCTTTACGAAGCTGGTGTCCATTTCATTCTCTCCCGTAATTGTAAGCGTTGGCGATCAGCGATCGTCGTCATGGATGGAGGAAGGGTGCCGCGCGAGCGGGGTGATTTTCATCGTCATGAACGGATAGAGCGGCAGCGCCATGAGCGTGTCGTGCAGCGCCGCATTGCTCTCGACATCGAAGATCGAGACGTTCGAGTACAAGCCGACCTTGCGCCAGATGTGACGCCAGATTCCTGCGGTCTGCAACTTCTGGAAGTAGGCCTTTTCCTCGGCCTTGATCCGCGCCGCTTCGGCGGGGTCAAAGCCCAGGGGAATGTTGACGTCCATTTCGACCATGAACAGCATGGGTGTCAGGCTCCTGCGGTGACGGCGTGGAGGGTGGGCGCGGTCCGATCACGCCGGAAGAAGGCGAGCTTGTCCTCGTCAAGGCTGACGCCAAGCCCCGGTCCGGTCGGCACGGCCAGAGAGAAATCAGCGTAGCCCAGCGGTTCGGACAGGATTTCCTCGGTCTGGAGCAAGGGGCCGAACAGCTCCGTGCCCCAGGCGAGTTCGGGCAGGGTTGCGAAGACATGCGCCGACGCGGCGGTGCCGATCCCGCCCTCGAGCATGGTGCCGCCATAAAGGCCGATACCCGCGGCCGTACCGATCGCGGCGACTTCGGCCGCGGCGAACAGCCCGCCCGACTGCGCGATCTTGAGCGCGAAGACGCCAGCCGCCCCGGCCGACGCGATCCGCAGCGCGGAGCGCGGGCCGTGCAGCGCCTCGTCCGCCATCAGCGGCACCGCCTGCGCCTTCGACAGGCGCGCCATGGCCGCCACGTCGTCGCCGGCGATCGGCTGCTCGACGAGGTCGCAGCCGACGTCCCGCAGCATTGTCATGCCAAGCTTGGCCTGCGCCTCGCTCCAGTTCTGGTTGACATCGACACGCACGCTGGCGCGGTCGCCCAGCGCCTTGCAGATGGCGCCGACATGGGCGACGTCGTCGCGCACATCGCGCTTGCCGATCTTGAGCTTGAAGATGCGGTGGCGGCGGGCGTCCAGCATAGCCTCGCCTTCGGCGATGTCGCGGGCGGTATCGCCGCTGGCAAGCGTCCAGGCGACCGGCAGGCTTTCGCGCACGCGCCCGCCGCCGATCAGTTCCGAAGCAGGGATGCCGAGCCGCTTGCCCGCCATGTCGAGCAGCGCCGTCTCCACCGCGCACTTGGCGAAATGGTTGCCGCGCACGCACTTGGCGATCTTCGCCATCGTCGCGCCGACCTGGGACAGATCGCAGGTTTCGAGGACCGGGACGATATAGGTGTCGATCGCGGACTTGATGCTCTCGGGGCTCTCCTCGCCGTAGCTGAGGCCGCCGATGGTGGTTCCTTCGCCGATGCCCTCGACGCCGTCCGCGTCAGTCAGGCGAACGATCACCATCGACTGGGCGTGCATCGTCGCCATCGCCAGCACGTGCGGCCGGATCGTCGGCACATCAACGATGAAGGTATCAGCTCGGCCTAACATAGCCATTGCAGCGACTCTCCCGAATGCTTAGCTTTCGAGGGATAAATATGCCTGCCTTGCCGGGCGTTCAAAGATCAATGCGGTCAAGCCTGCATACCTGTTAGGTATAATGAAGCTGATACGGCGTTCCGAGGAGGTTTTAAGTCTCGTGATGGACATGCGCCTTTTGCGCTACTTCGTGGCGGTGGCGGACGAAGGCAACTTCAACCGGGCCGCCGAACGGTTGCACATCGCCCAGCCACCGCTGTCGCGCGCGATCCAGCAGCTGGAGGCTCATGTCGGCGCCCCGCTGCTCGACCGGTCGAGCCGCCCCCTGCGCCTGACCGCCGTGGGTCGGCTGCTTCATGCGCAGGCCCTGCAGATGCTGGCACGGATGGAAGACGTGGAAACCATGGTGAAGGCGGCCGCGACCAGTCGCCGCCGCCGTCTGGTCATCGGCTTCGTCGCCTCCACCATCTATGCCCGCCTGCCCGAACTGATCCGTGAATTTCGCAAGGTGGCGCAGAACGTCGAACTGGTCATGGTCGAAGCGACGACACTCGACCAGATCGCCGCGCTGAAGGACGGACGCATCGACGTCGGCTTCGGCCGGATCCGCTTCGAGGATCCGGCCGTGCGCCGCATCATCCTGCGCAACGAGAAGCTCATCGCCGCCTTCCCGATGGATCACCCGCTGGCGAACAGCGATGAACCGATCTCGCTGCGGGAACTCGCCGATGAACCGCAGATCCTGTACCCGCGCGCACCCCGCCCCAGCTATGCCGACCAGGTGATCTCGCTCTTTCGCGACCAGTCGATCGAGCCGCGCGTGGTCCACGAAGCGCGCGAACTGCAGATCGCCATCGGCCTCGTCGCCGCCGAGGAGGGCATAGCGATCGTACCGGAATCGGTGCGCCGCGCGCGCAGCCACGACGTCGCCTTCCGCGAACTGGTGGAACCCGCGACCTCGCCCATCATCATGAGCCACCGCCCCGGCGACCGCTCGCCCGAACTGGCGCTCATGGCGGCCGTCATCGCGCGCAAGTATGCGCAATGGGGCTACGACGTACCCACCGCGCTGACCGAGGAACTCTGACAGCCGAAGCCGATGGGAGGGCTGCGTCCCTGATACCTATCGCGTATATGCAAACGACTTAATTGGTATTTGTTGAAAATCGACAGGTCATTCACTTTCCCGGCAAATCACACAACGTGAAACGGGAGAGGAATCGATATGCAAGGTATCGATGTAAGTCGACTTGTCGATGAAGCCAGATTTGGAAATATTCACCTCAAGATTATCATTGCCTGCGCCATTCTTCTCATAGTCGATGGCTACGATGTTTTCATTTATGGCGTCGTTCTCCCTCAGTTAATGGAGCAGTGGCATCTTACCGCGCCGCAAGCCGGTTCCCTGGCAAGCTGGGCGCTGTTCGGCATGATGTCCGGCGCGCTTCTGTTCGGGCCTCTGGGTGACCGGATCGGCCGCAAGAAGTGCATCACCATCTGCTTCACCCTGTTCAGCGCCGCGACCTTCCTCAACGGTTTCGTGACGACGCCCACGATGTTCGGCGTCCTGCGCTTTGCCGCAGGACTGGGCTGCGGCGGCCTGATGCCGAACGCGGTCGCGCTGACCAACGAATATGCGCCTAGGCGGATGCGCAGCACCCTCGTCGCGCTGATGTTCAGTGGCTACGCGGTCGGCGGCATGGCAGCAGCCGGGCTCGGCATCTGGCTTCTGCCTCTGTTCGGCTGGCAGGCGATGTTCCTTGCCGCAGCGGTTCCGCTCGTCCTTCTTCCCCTTGTCCTGCGCGGCCTGCCGGAATCGGTCGGCTTCCTCATCCGCAAGGGTGAACACGACAAGGCCCGCGCAATCCTGCAGCGCCTCTCGCCCGAAGCGGCGACCGGCGGTGCCCTGGTCTATCAGGAGGCGACTTCGGAGAAGGCCTCCGTCGGCGAACTTTTCCGCAGTGGCCGCACGCTTGGCACGCTCTCGATGTGGCTGTGCTTCTTCTGCTGCCTGCTGATGGTCTACGCCCTCGGCTCGTGGCTGCCCCAGTTGATGCGCAGTGCCGGCTACAGCCTCGGCTCCAGCCTGTCGTTCCTGCTCGCCCTCAATTTCGGCGGCATGTTCGGGGCGATCTCGGGCGGGCGTCTGGCCGACAGGTTCGGATTACCTCGCGTGGTGATGGCCTACTTCGCGCTGGGAGCCCTGTGCATCGCCCTGCTCGGCCTCAACAGCGTCATGCCCGTGCTCTACCTGCTGATCTTCATCGCCGGAGCGGGCACGACCGGTACGCAGATCCTGCTCTACGCCAGCGTCGCGGAGTTCTACAGCCTGCCCGTCCGCTCCACCGGCCTCGGCTGGGCATCGGGAATGGGCCGCGTAGGTGCGATCGTCGGCCCGATGCTGGGCGGCCTGCTGCTTGCCGCGCAGTTGCCGATGGCGCTGAACTTCATCGCCTTCGCCATCCCCGGCCTCGTCTCGGTCATGGCGACCGCCCTCTACATGGTGAGCCGCCGGCAGCAGCGCACCCAGGAAGCCTACGCCTTCGCGGCGTGAACGGATAATCATGGTCGCCAAGCAGACATCGTGGATCCCGGCGATAATCGCCGGGATCATCGCCACCACCATCTCCTACGCGGGGCCGCTGGTGATCGTCTTCCAGGCCGCGCAGAGCCTGGAGCCGGCAATCGTCGCCTCGTGGATCTGGGCGATCTCGATCGGCAGCGGTGTCCTCGGCATCGTGATGAGCTGGCGCTGGCGGGTTCCCATCGTGGTGGCCTGGTCGGCACCCGGGTCCGCGCTGCTGGTGACCATGCTTCCGCAAACCGACTTCGCGACGGCGGTGGGGGCCTATATCGTCGCGAACCTCGCGGTGCTGGTCGTCGGCGCATCGGGCGCGTTCGACCGGCTGATGAAGCGCCTGCCCGCCGCGATCACCGCCGCCATGCTGGCCGGCATCCTGTTCCGCTTCGTGATCGACATGGTCGGGGCCGTGCCTTCCGCGCCGCTGATGGTGATCGCGATGATCGTCGCTTTCTTCGCCGGGCGCGTGCTCGCCCCGCGCTATGCGGTCGTCGCGGTGCTCGTGACAGGCGTTGTCCTGACGTTCATCGAAGGCGGCCTCACCGGCTCGATCGGCGCGCCGCACCTGACCCTGCCGGTCTGGACGACCCCGCACTTCGACTGGGCGGCAACCGCCAGCATCGCGCTGCCACTGGCCGTCGTAGCGCTGACCGGCCAGTTCCTGCCCGGCATCGCGGTATTGCGCGCCGCCGGATACGAAGAGCCCGCTGCCCGCCCGATCGTCTCGGCAAGCGCCATCGGCTCGATCCTGCTTGCACCGTTCGGCTGCCACGGGCTCAACCTCGCGGCATTCACTGCTGCGATCTGCCTCGGCCCTGACGCCCACCCCGACCCGGCCAGGCGCTATGTCGCCGGGATCGCCGGCGGTGTCACCTACCTCGTCTTCGGAGCCTTCGCGGCGACGGTGCTCGCCCTCTTCGCCACTCTGCCCAAGACACTGATCGCGGCGCTGGCGGGACTTGCGCTGTTCCCGGTCGTCTCCGGATCGCTCAGCACGGCCTTGCGTGCCGAGGACGGTCGTGATGGCGCCCTCGTCACCTTTGCGGTGAGCGCGTCGGGGATGACGCTCGCGGGTCTTGGCTCCGCCTTCTGGGGGCTGGTCTTCGGACTGGCCGTCCACCTGCTTCAGACCCTTGCATCCAGACGGGCGCGAGTGGCGGCGGCCTGACCGCCCCCTTCAACGACAAACGATAAAACGGGAGAATACCGATGTTTCAGATCATGGCGCACGCCCTGACCGCTGCGGCTGCACAGGCCCCCGTCGTCGCGCTCCCCGCAGAGGCGCCGCGCGAGGACACACCTGCGACGGTCGAAGCCGCCGCACCCGAAACGCCCAACCGTCCCAAGGCACCCAAGCCCGCCTTCAAGCCGATCAATCACGACGAGGACTACTCAAGCTTCCGCGCGGTGCGCGACGCCAACCTCTGGACCCGCCTCAAGTACATCCCCATCGCCGGCGACACTTACGCCACCCTGGGCGGCGAACTGCGCCTGCGCCCGGAACTGCGTATCGGCGAGCGCTGGGGACGCGGCCCGCAGGACGACGACGGCAACTTCCAGCAGCGCACCCGCGTCTGGGGCGACCTTCAGGTCGAAGGCGTGCTGCGCGCCTTCGTCGATCTGGAGCACGCCACCAGCACTGGGCTTGATTCCGTCGTCGCGCCGATCGAGGAAGGCCGCCTGGACTTCAACCAGGCTTTCGTCGAGGCGCATGTGCCGGTCGGCCCGGCCAGGATCACCGCGCGCCTCGGCCGCCAGGAGATCGGCATCGGCAACCAGACCGTCTTCGACATGCGCGAGGGTGCCAATACCCGCCGCTCGCTAGACCTGCTGCGCGTCATGGGATCCATGGGCAAGTGGGACGGCGGCTTCCTGACCGGCCACGCCGTGCTCGAAAAGCTCGGCACGTTCGATGACAGGACCAACCACGACTACGACCTGACCGGGTTCCACGCCGGGCGCACCTTCGGCGCCGGCAACCGGACCGGCCGTGCCGAGATGCTGTTCGTATCGTCCGATCGCGCAAGCCTCGCCTTCGACAGCGAAGCCGCCGCGCGCGACCAGCGCCGCACCCTTTCGCTTCGTTATGCCGGAAAGGCCGACGCCTGGAGCATGGACATCGAGGGCATCCGCCAGTGGGGCTCGTTCGGCAATCTCGACATCGACGCCTATTATGTCACCGGCACCGTCGCCTATGGCTGGCAAGGCGGATGGAAGCCCAAGCTGGCGCTGCGAGTCGACGTCGGCTCGGGCGATCGCAATCCGAACGACGGCAAGATCGGCACTTATGGCCCGCTGTTCCCCAAACCGCTGACCTATAACGGTGATCTCGGCCCGCATAACCTGACGATCTTCCAGCCGCAGCTGACGTTGCAGCCGTCGACCAAGCTGACCCTCGACTTCTCGGTAGCCGGACTGTGGCGCACCTCGATCCACGACGGTGTCTACTCGCTCGGCGGCGCGGTCCTGCGCCGGGGGGACGAGACCGACTCCCGCTTCTTCGGCAAGCGCGCGACGGCGGCGGGCCGCTATGCGCTCAACCCCTTCACGACGCTGGGATTCTATACTATCTACGGTGACGTCTCGGAAAAGTTCAAGCCGGGCCGCGACTTGTTCTATGCTGCGGCCTATCTGACCTTCCGGCTCTGAACGCTCTCCCGTCCGCTGCGCAGCATGCAACCAAGTCCGCTCACAAGGCATATTGTTGTGATGTCGGATTTTCCGGCGCGAAGTGCTAACCCGTTCGCGCCACCTGCTGCGAGACGAAAGCCATGAGCGAGACACGCGAACCCGAAGCACGCCCTGAAGGCATCAGCGACTACACGGGACCGGCGGGAGGATGGGGCGCGCTGCGTGCCGTCGCCCGCACCGTGCGCGAACAGATGAAGGCGAGCCCCGACACCCGCGCACTCCTCCAGATGAATCAGCCCGACGGGTTCGACTGCCCCGGCTGCGCCTGGCCCGACCCCCGGCACACGTCCTCGTTCGAATTCTGCGAGAACGGGGCTAAGGCAGTCACCTGGGAAGCGACCGTCAAGCGCGTCGACCCCGAGTTCTTCGCCCGCCACACCGCGAGCGAACTGTGGTCCTGGAGCGATCACCAGCTCGAGGACGCGGGCCGTCTTACCGAACCGCTGCGCTACGATGCCCGGACCGACCACTTCGTCCCCATTACCTGGGCAGAGGCATTTGCGCGCGCCGGTGCGTCGATGCAGGCCCTCGCCCATGCCGATCAGGCGGAGTTCTACTGCTCAGGCCGCGCCTCGAACGAGGCCGCCTTCCTCTACCAGCTCTTCGCCCGCGAGTTCGGGACCAACAACTTCCCCGACTGCTCCAACATGTGCCACGAGGCGACCAGCACCGGGCTGCCCAAGTCGATCGGCATCGGCAAGGGCACGGTGACGCTGGAGGACTTCGACAAGGCCGATGCGATCTTCTGCATCGGCCACAATCCCGGCACCAACCACCCCCGCATGCTCGGCACGCTGGCTGCGGCTTCGAAGCGCGGCGTGCCCATCGTCGTCGCCAACCCCATGCGCGAACGCGGCCTCGAACGCTTCAAGTCGCCGCAGCACCCCACCGAGATGCTCTCACCGCACTCGACCCCGCTCGCCTCGGCCTATCATCAGGTCCGGATCGGTGGCGACATGGCGATGCTCAAGGGCATGATGAAGCTGGTGGTGGAAGCCGACGCCCTCGACCATGCCTTCATCGCGCAGCACACCGAAGGACTGCAGGCCCTCAAGGCCGATCTCGACGACACCAGCTGGGGCTGGATCGAGGTCGCCTCGGGCCTCACCCGCGACGCGATCGAGAGCATGGCGCAAGTCTACATGAACGCCGAGCGCGTGATCATCTGCTACGGAATGGGCATCACCCAGCACAAGCACGGCACGCAGAACGTGCAGGCGATCGCCAACCTGCTTTTGCTGCGCGGCATGTTCGGCAAGCCCGGCGCCGGCATCTGTCCCCTGCGCGGCCACAGCAACGTGCAGGGCGACCGCACCGTCGGCATCACCGAACTGCCCGCCGAGGACATGCTCCAGCGCCTCGACGCAGCCTTCGGCATCGCTTCTCCCCGCCATCACGGCCACAATGCCGTGGAGGCGCTCGCCGCCATGCGGGCCGGGCATTCAAGGGCGCTGATCTCGCTCGGCGGCAACCTGGCCGTCGCCATGCCCGACCCCGAAGCCTGCTTCGCGGCGGTGCGCGGGCTGGACCTTTCGGTCAACATCCTCACCAAGTTCAACCGCACCTGCCTGCTCACCGCGAAGGAAACGCTGGTGCTCCCCTGCCTCGGCCGCACCGAACTGGACGTGCAGGAAGCCGGGCCGCAATGGGTCACCGTCGAAGACAGCATGTCGATGGTCCACGCCTCGCGCGGGAAGCTCAAGGCACCCGGGCCAGAAGTCCGCTCCGAGCCTGCGATCGTGGCCGGGCTCGCGCAGGCTTCCATGCCCCATACCCGGGTCGACTGGGCGGCGCTCGTCGCCGACTACGACCGCATCCGCGACGGGATCGAGGCCGTTTACCCCGACTTCCGCGACTTCAACCGCCGCGTGCGCGAGCCCGGCGGCTTCCGCCTCACCATCGGTCCCTCCACGCGCACCTGGAAGACCCCGAGCGGCAAGGCGCAATTCATCGCCCATCCCCACGTCGAAGAACAGGCCGAGCGCCCGATGCTGCTCACCACCATCCGCAGCCACGACCAGTACAACACCACGATCTACAGCCTCGACGACCGCTATCGCGGCGTCACCGGCCGCCGCGACGTGATCTTCGCCAACGAAGTGGACCTCGCCATGCTGGGCCTGGCCGAAGGTGACAAGGTGGACGTCACCACCCCGGCCGGGCGTACAATGAAGGGCTTCACGCTGGTTCGCCATGCCATCGCGCGCGGCTCCCTGGCTGCGTACTATCCCGAGGCCAACTGCCTCGTCCCGTTGGAGGATTACGATCCCGCCAGCGGCACTCCGGCCTACAAGTCGATCCCGGTAACCCTGCGCGCGGCAGCCTGACCGCAGGCATGAGAACGCCCCCGGGAGCGAGTGGGCTCTCCCGGGGGCGCAAGCCGCCGCGTCATCGGTGGGGGGTGGAAGCGACGCGGCGGAACCTTTACTGATCGCGGCTGGTGCTTGCACCCAAGCTGACCGAGCCATTGGCACCGCTCTTCGAAGCCGAACCGTTGCCCGAGCCGCTGACGTTCGCGCTACGCTTGCCGGCCTGCGCATTCGCCGAACCGTTGCCCGAACCCGACGCCGAGCCATCCGCAGCGCTGGACGCTGCGTCGCGGGCCTGACTGCCGACAGCCTGCGCCTTCTCGGTCGCCGCCGAGCGGGCGGCCTGCGCGGTTCCGGTCGCAGTGCCGGCGACCTGCGAGGTCACGCCCGAGGCATCCGGCAGGCTTCCCGACCCGGCGAGATTCCCCGCTCCGGAGGCCGAGCCGTTCGCACCCGATCCGCTAAGCGATCCGGTCAAAGCACCGGTTGCCGAACCCGTACCGGTTGCCGAGCCGCTACCCGCGGTCGAGCGGGCAGAGTCGACGAGGCCGCCTGCCTGCGAGCGGGCACCGTCTACAGCACCGGTCACCGCCGAAGTGTCGGGTGCGGAAACCGAGGGCTTGCTCACCGACTTCTTGGCACGGCCGCTGGCATTGCCCGAAGCACGCGACGAAACGCTGCGGCTTGCACGCGAGGCGCTGATGTCGCCCGCGCCGCTCATGGTTCCGTCAATCGAACTGCCGACCCCGCCGATGGTGCCGCCTAGCGATCCGCCGAGGCCACCGCCGAGCGATCCGCCAAGGCCGCCGCCGCCAAGCAACTGGGCGTTGGCCACGCCAGGCGCGGCGATAAGGGCAAGGGTCGCGATCGCAGTCGTGAATGAGAGCTTGTTCATGGGTTTGCTCCTTCCTTCTTGTCGTTGGCCCCGTCAGGGTGTCTGGTGGAAGGAACGGATGGCCATTTCGCTTTCATCCATCGCGGATGAAAATTTTTCGAAATTTCTTCTAAAGCCCGGACCGACAGATGTTGCACAGGACGCCGCGCCCGGTCCGGCGCTGCCCTTTGATGGCTTCGGAATCCACCGCCTGCATGGCCTCGCCCATGCCTGCGGCCAGTTCCCGCCGCGCCGCGATGCGTGATGCGACAAGCGGCGCGGCATAGGAGGTCCCGCGCAGCGATTGGCGACCCTTGCCCGGCACCAGTGCCGACATGTCGGCTCCCGGCGCTGCATAGTCGAGGTGCGTAGCCCGCCCTGCCTCGATCAGCACGCGGCCCGATCCGTCCACCCCGGTCACCGCGATCACTCCGGGATAGGAGGCCGGATAGGCCGCAGGCGCCGCCGCGCCGTCGTTGCCGACAGCCGCCACGACGGTCATCCCTCTCGCCTGCGCGGAGGCGACCGCCCGCGCCAGCAACGGGTTCGACGGCCCGACCAGGCTGATCGATACCACGGGTACGCGCTGGATCTGCATCCACCCCAGCGCCTTTGCGATGGCAAGGGCATTGCCGCCCGCCGGATCCGCTCCGTAGACGTCCGCGCCATATATCCGCGCGGTCCCGGCCCCGGTCAGCAGCGAGGCGATCGCGCTTGCATGGTCGCTGGCTTTCGGCGCCCCCGCTGCAAAGCCGCGCTGCGCGGCAAGACGCGCTGATCCTGCAATGCCGCCGTCGATCACCCCCACCGTACCCCCGCGCGGAAGCGCAGCCGAAGCCGCCTTGCCGCCCTTGGCCGCAGAGGCGCCCGAAGGAAAATGCAACTGGTCGGCGCTGATCTCCCGCCCGGGCAAAACCTTGCGCAGGCCCTCTATCGCCTTGGCCAAAGCGGCACCTGAAGGCACTGCAAGACGCGCAAAGGGCACATCAAGCCCTTCGAGCGTTCCCTGCTCCATCACACTGTAGCCCTGCCTCCGTGCCATATCGAGCGCCGCCGCATCGGGGTCGAGCATCAGCACTTCCCCGCGCACGGCAGGCTGGCGCTGCTCGTCCCACTCCACCCGGTCCCCATGTTCCGCGACCAGCCGTGCAAGGCGCTGAACCCGCTCCCGCGCAAGGGAACGCACATTATCGACCACCCGGCCCACCGGCTCGACAACCGGCCGGGCAACGTCGTCGATCGCATCGCGCACGCGCCCCACCGCCCCCGGAAGATCAACCGGCAGCCCGCCGCCGAGCTGCGCTTCGACCGGCACCGAAGGCGCGGCGAGAAGCATGGCTCCCAAGGCAGCGGAAAGAGCTGTGCGGTGTCTCATCATTCCATCCGATAGCAAAAATTTCGTGGCATTCAGGGATGAAACGCGGCAGTCGGTCCGTTTCATCCTGCGGACAAGACATTTCGATGAACGCATCGACGAGCCAAGACCGTTTCTGCGAGGAACTCACCGCCCTGCTGCCGCGCCTGCGGCGCTTCGCGCGGGGTCTCGCGCGTGATGCGGCCGACGCCGACGACTTGTGCCAGCAGACGGTCGAGCGCGCGCTCAAATCCCGCCAGTCGTGGCAGGACGGCACGCGCCTCGACGCTTGGGTTTACAGGATCATGCGCAACCAGTGGATCGACGAAGTACGGGCCAGGACGCGACGCTCGCAGACCTTCACCCGCGAAGAGGAAGGCGCCAACGTGGGCGCGCCGGGCGATCCCGATGCCGAGAACCTGGTCGAACTCGGCAACGTCGGCCGCGCTCTGGCGCGCCTTCCCGAGGAGCAGCGCGAAGCCGTGGTGCTCGTGCTGGTCGAGGGCTTCTCCTACAAGGAAGCCGCTGAAATCATCGGCGTGCCCCAGGGCACGCTTACCTCGCGCCTGGGCCGTGGGCGCGAGGCGTTGTTGCGCGAACTGGGAGAAATCGCATGACCGTGAGCGAAGAGGAATTCGCCGCCTATGTCGATGGCGAACTCACCGGCGTCGACGCGCAGCGGGTGTCGGACGCGATTGCCGGCGACCCCGTCCTTGCATCGCGACTGGAGGCGCAGCAGCGCCTGCGCACCCTGCTGCGCGGCCATCTCGATCCGGTCGCGACGGAGCCGGTGCCGGAAAGCCTGACGCTGATGATCGCCGCCGCTGCAGCGGAGAACATCGAAGGCGACATGACAGACGCGAAACCGCAGGAACCGGCCCGCATTCTCGATTTTGCCGCTGCCCGCGCACGTCGGGACGAGCAGGCCCGCGCCGCCCGGCCCCGTAGCCTGACCTTGCCCCGCTGGTGGGGCACGGGAGCCGCGATCGCCGCCTCGCTCGTCCTTGGCCTGTTTTTCGGGATGCGCGTTGGGGACGACGGCGCCGGTGTCACATCCAGCGGCGCCCTCGTCGCATCCGGCATGCTGGCCAGGAGCCTCGACGAAAAGCTCGCCTCTGCCAACACGCCAGGCAAACTGCGCATCCTGACCAGTTTCCGCAAGAACGATGGCGCCTACTGCCGCGTCTACGATGCCGGAGCCAGTTCGGGCATCGCCTGCAAGGATGACCAGGGCTGGGTTCTGCAGCGCACCATCGCGAATGGAACAGCCGAGCGCGGTGAATACCGGCAAGCCGGATCGGCCGCCGGGGAACTCATGGCCGCAGCGCAGGGCATGACCTCGGGCGAACCGCTGGATGCCGCGCAGGAAAGGGCCGCGCGGGACGCCCGCTGGGGCAAGTAGGCGGCCGAAGCACCCTCGTGCGACCTTCTTGTTCTTCACGTCGTACCGACGACATGCCTCGGCGCTTCATGCATCGACACTTCTCTTGGCGGTGGATCGGATGCCAGAGGCGGCGGCAAGTGTCGCCTGCTCAGCGCCTCGCCAATGAAGCCCAGCGACCACCCGATTTATGCGCACCTAACCGAGGTCTTGCCTTCATGCCATATAGCCACCGCAATTGGCGTGAATGACCTGTCCTGTGATCACCGAGGCGCGCGATGAACCCAGGAACAGGAATACCTCGGCGATCTCTTCCGGCCGCGCAAGGCGTCCCAGTGGCAATGCCGAGGTGACGGCTGCGACAGCGCCGGTGGTGTCGGTCTCCATCAGCTCCCTGACCGTTTCCGTCAGCGTCGGCCCGGCGGAGACCGCGTTGACGCGCACCGCGGGCGCCGCCTCGATCGCCAGCGCGCGGGTCAGGCCCTCGATCGCGCATTTCGATGCGCCGTAGACGGCAAGCCCCGGCGTCGGGAAGCGGGCGGCGGTGGAGGACATGTTGACGATCGCCCCGCTGCGCTTGCGCAGTTCGGGCAAGGCGGCACGGCACATCGCGAAAGTCGCGCCCAGATTGCTGGCGAGGGTGCGGGCATAGTCCTCATCGCCGGTTTGCTCCACCAGCGCCGTCGGATACCAGCCGGCGACATTGGCCAGCAGATCGAGCCCGCCGAGTTCCCGAGCCGCAGCGATCGCGCGATAAGCGAGCTGCGCATCGGCGGCATCGCCCGCCACCGCACGGCAGTTCACGCCATGCGCCGCCCCGATGCGCCGCGCGGCATCTTTCAGCCGATCCTCGTCACGCGCCACCATCACCACGTCGGCGCCGCGCGCGGCAAGCGCCTCTGTCAGCACCGCGCCGATCCCTCGCGACGCGCCGGTCACCAGGGCTACCCGGCCCGCGAATTCCTGATCCTTGAGTTCGGGGGTCATGACTGCGCCGATACACGCTCGTTGCGGATCACCCTGCCGCTCTCGTCGAGGACCATGCGTAGCGCATAGCGCTCACCGGGCCTGCCGCAGTCTTCGCTGTAGATCACCCGCTCACCGCGCATCGCCGAATAGGCCTGGTCGCCGAGCCGATAGAGATGCGTCCCGTGCTGCGTATAGATCCAGGTGCCGCCCGCCATGAGTTCGACCGCCACGAGCACGCCGACCACCGCGCGCACCCTGGGCCGCGCCAGCCACGCGCGCATGCGGCTCAGCAGGGTGTCGGGATCGTCGAATTCACCCGGCGGCACGATGCCCAGGAACACCGCCCAGCGCCGCAGGACCGCCATCATGTGAGCGAACAGCAAAGCAGCAAGGATGCAGCAGGACATGGCGCGTCAGCTTACCGGAACGAGGTGCAGTTCGCTACGCATATCGAGGTCGAACGCCAGCGACGCCTTGCCGTCCGGCCCTGCCTGCACCTCTTCTCCGGTCTGCACCACGCGGTAGCGCCCGCCCGGCACCAGCCGAGCAAAGCCGAGATCAACGCGCTTCGGCGCCTCGCCCGCCCGCAGCACCAGCGAAAGGTCACGCCCGTCGCTCACCGCACGGGTAACGACCGTCTCGGGGTAGCGCGCCTCGGCCAACAGCAGACCGGTCTTCCACGCTTCCGGCAGCCCCTTGGTCACCATGTCGCGCACGGTATTGCGGCGGGTCCAGGTGAGCGCATCGGCCATACCGGGGTTGTACTGCGCATCGATGCTCCGCCGGGTGGCCTCGACGATCTCCTCGTCGCCCATCTCCAGCGCGGCCCACAGCACCATCGTCAGCGGGTTCAGCTCTGGCCACTGCGCGAACGAGAAGTTCGCGGGCTTGCGCGTGTCCCAGCCGAGCGGCAGCAGCTTGAAGTCCAGCGTGCCGTCGGGCCGGCGGGCGATGAAGTCCTGCTTGAGCACCTGCCACAGCCGCTCGGCCTGATCGGGCGCGTGCGGGGTGAGGAAGCGGATTCCCCATGTCTCGCCGAACAGGCCCGAAAGGCTGGGCACGGTGAAGCCGAAGGGGGACGAGGTGCAGACCTTGATGCGGCCGTCGGCCATCATCATTTCCTCGGTCATCGTCTGCTCGAAGCGGTCGCCGACCCGGCCGGTCATGTCGGTGCCGTGGCGGGCATCGTGCAGCGCCAGCGCGGTATGGCCGACGAGGTTGCACATCGAATAGATCCAGCGTGGTTCGCACGGGAACCAGCCGATGTCATAGCGGCGGAAGTTCTTCACCACTTCTTCCATCAGCGTTTCATGGCTGTAGCGGAACGCGGTCTTCTCGTCCCAGCGGAAGGACAGAGTGTCCTGTCCTGCGAAGGGCGAAGTGCCGCTGGCGGTTTCGAACAGGCCCAGCGACACGCCCATGAAGCCCGACAGCATGATGTTGTCGGTGGCGACGGGGTTCTTCTCGATCTTCAGGTTCCCCCACAGGCTTTCCCAGAACCAGTAGTTCCACGTCTTGCGGTCCACATGC
Source organism: Novosphingobium sp. FG90 (assembly GCF_057808725.1). NCBI lineage: Bacteria > Pseudomonadati > Pseudomonadota > Alphaproteobacteria > Sphingomonadales > Sphingomonadaceae > Novosphingobium > Novosphingobium sp. FG90. The sequence continues at coordinate 110,514 of NZ_JBMDIO010000012.1, read as the reverse complement.
TTGCGGATCAGGTTTTCCTGCGCGGTGTTGAGATAGCCATGGAACGCCGGAAGCTGCGTGTACTGCCCGAAGGCGAGGTTCCAGGACATCGTGCAGATCTGGTAGCGCAGCGCTCCGTCCTGCCAGGTGTCGCCGGTCGAGAAACCGGTCCAGCTGTCGACCGGCTGCAGCGCGAGGTCGAGCATCCGGCGATATTCGCCGACCTGCCCCTCGGGCATCTCCGGTCCAGCCTCTACCGGAACGTCGCGCAGGATAGGCTGCGCCTTGGCCAGCACGCGGTTGAGCTCCTCCCCTCGCGCCTGTTGCCGCACGAAATGTCGCTGCCGCTTCAGGGCCATGCCGATGAACAGCGCCAGCACGCCAAGCGGCAGCGCGTATTCGACGAAAGTGACCCCCTCGCGCCCCTGGATCCACGCGGCCGACAGCAACCCGGTGCCGATCAGCACGCCAGGGGGTGCGATGATCGGTCCTCGCGCCCACCAGATGAACAGGATGACCGCGAACGCCGCAATGGAAACGAGTGCGCCGATTACCCCGACGATGCCACCGGCATAGAGGAACCCGCCGCCCGGGAAGATCAGGCCGAGCCCGAAGGCCTTCCACTGCGCGCTCATGCCCAGCACCACGGGCAGCACCGCCAGTGCGAACACCACCGCCAGGCCAAGGTAGAAGCGCCGCAGTCGGCGCGCCGTCAACGGGCCGTGCGCGCGGGTCCGCTCGGGGATCAGCGGTATCCTCGATACGATCAAGTGCGGGGCTCCGGGAGCACTACCGGTCTGGGCCGGATACCCCGTGTGCGGCTGGTCGTAAGGCTGGGTCGCCATCCTGCTCTCCATATCAGCGCATCGCCTGGTCCGGCTGCCGGACTCTGTACGAATCGCCTAGCATTATCGTAATACGATCTTGACGGTTTGGAAAATGCCGACCGGGCATATTCGATGCAGCACCGCCCCGCTCCAAAAAGTCCCCGTGGCCTCCCTCGTCGAGACCACGGGGCAACGGAGAGAGGGTCAGTAGCGCCAGCCAAGCTGGATACCGTAAGTCCTCGGCATGCCCGTGAAACGCGCGATCGAGGCCAGGTTGTCCTGAATGTTGGTCCAGTAGAACGTGTTGGTCACATTGCGCACCCAGGCACCGATACGGATCTTGTCATCATGCAGTTTCACACCGGCGCGCAGATCGAGAACCGCATATTCCTTGATGTTGAAACGGCTGTCGCGGTCCACGAATTCGGTGTTGCGGTTGGCCAGCGCGCTGGTCGTCTGGCTGTTGTAAGTGACCGAGGCACCGACGTAGGCATTGGCGCTGCCCACCGCCCAGTCGTACTCCGCGTCGCCGATCGCGGTGATCGCCGGGGCGTAAGGGAACTTCTGACCCGCAAAATTGTGAAGTTCGCCAAGCGCATCGTAACCGGTGAACTCGGTGATCTTGGTATCGATGTAAGTCAGGCCGGCGCTGAGGCGCAGACCGTCGACGGGCCGCACGTCGATCTGGGTCTCGAAGCCGTAGACGCGGCTCTTGGGGATCTGCACCAGGCCATCGAGCGTGCCGAATACCGGGTCGGGCTTGCGGCCGCGCAACTGCTTGTCCTTGTAATCGTAATAGAACGCAGCGGCGGAAATCTCGACGAGGCCGTTGCCGAACGGTGCCTTGACGCCGGCTTCATAAGCCGTGACCGATTCCTGCTTCACCGGGGTATACCCGGTATAGCTGGCGACCGAGGCGGTCGGGAAACTGCCCGACTTGTAGCCGCGGCTGACGCGCGCATAGAGCAGCATGTCGCTGTCGGTCTTGTAGTTGACGCCGACGTTCCAAGAAACGTTATCTTCGTTGAGCTGGTCGAAGTCGGCGGGATCGAATATCACCGGGAAGGTGGGCGTGAAGGTCAGGCATCCACCCGGCTGGACATTGGTGCCGAAGATCGCATTCCACCACGTCGCCGTCCCGCCGCCGTAGTCGTTGGTGCAGCCTTCGAAGCTGCGCTTCGTGTTCGTGTAGCGCGCACCGCCGATCAGCGTCACGTTGGGCGTCAGCTCGAACTCCACATTGCCAAACACGGCATAGGACTTCACGTTCTGGCGTGAATAATTGAATGTCAGCTCACCGTGCGGCGCGCCGGGGATCATGTAGAGCGGATTGGCCGAAGGGCCTTCGCTGAAGTTGTAGAACAACCGGTCGAACGTGCGGGAGCGGTTGTAATTGCCGCCGACGATGACGTTGAGCGCGCCATAACGCCCGGACAGGCGCAGCTCCTGCGCGAAGTCCTTGATGTAACCGGTCGTGTTCGTATCGACCGAGAACATGGTCGCGCCGTCGAAGTCCTGAACCGAGTCCGTCTTGTAATCCGAATAGGCGGTCACCGAAGTGAGGGTCAGGTGATCGTCGAGGTCGAGATCCGCGCGGGCGCTCAGCTGCCAGAACCGGTCATCGCGCTTGGGACGGCGCCCGAAGATGCCATAGCCCCAGTCGGCGGCGCGGGCCTTGTCCGGCGCACGCGGATAATCGCGGAAGGCGGCCGCCTGCGGGCTGCCGCAGGTGCCTGCGGTGGATTCCGCGCACGTATCCTCGACAAGCTGGGCGGCCTGGGTATCGCCCTTGTCGATCCAGCCGTTAGCGTTGAGCAGCAGGCGGAAATTGCTGGTGGGCTCGATCTCCACCTGGAAGCGACCCTGCAGCTGGCGCTTGCGACCCAGACTGTCGTCGCGGGTGTAGCTGTACTGCCAGTCGTCACTGTGCACGCCGCGCACGGCAAGGCGCGCCTTGACGCCGTCCGTGATCGGACCGCTGAGGAAGGCGGTGCCGTCGATCTCGTTGAACCGGCCGTAGCTGAGGTCGACGCCGGCCTCGAATACGTCCGTCGGCTTGTTGACCACATAGTTGATCGCGCCGCCCGTCGTGTTCTGGCCGAACAGCGTACCCTGCGGGCCTTTCAGCACCTCGACGCGCTGGATGTCGAACGCGGCACCGCGCGTGGTGGCGCTGAACGGCAGCGCGACTTCATCGGTATAGACCGCCACGGTGGGCGCGGCCGACAGCGTGGTCTCGTAGAAACCGATGCCACGCAAGGTATAGACCGGCGTATTGAACGGCGAGGGCTGGACCGTCAGGCCCGGCACGATCTTGCCAAGGTCCGTGGGCGAATTGATGCCCCTTTCCATCAGCGCTTCGCCCGACTGCGCCGTGATCGAAAGGCCGACGTCGTTGATGGACTGTTCGCGCTTGTTGGCGGTCACGATGATCTCGTTCACCGAGGCTGGTGCGGGGGCCGTGTTGGTATTCCCCGCGTCCTGAGCCCATGCGGCGGTTGCGGTGGCCAGGAGCGAGAGCGACACCGCTCCCAATCCTGTCGACCTCAGCCACGTCGACCCGGTCGCAATCCGATTGCCTGTCGCCATTTCAGTTTCCTCCCTCCTTGGAGCCACGAGGCGGGAAATTTGCTTCCTTCCGTCCTTCGTGCCGTCGAGGTATTGCCCTCCCATCACCATCTGTCAATATCGTTCGACGATTTCGTGATATGAGAATGGACGATCATTTTGTATTGACGATGGACGAATGCCGTTCCGACCGGTAGTGGAAGGAACTGCGATTGACACGAGGCTACAGGAAAATGGCTACGCGGCTGAAGGACATGGCAGACGAAACGACCCTCGACATGGCGCCCGACGCACTCAAGCCCGACGCGATCAGGGCAGATGCCGGGAGCGCTGCGGACAAGGTTTCCGAAGCCATCATCCGCGGCATCCGTGCGGGCGTCTTCGTGCCCGGCCAGCACCTCGTCGAGCCGGACCTGACGCAGCGGCTGGGGATCAGCCGGGGCTCTCTGCGCGAAGCGCTCAAGCACCTTGCGGCGGACGGCATCGTCACGCTCAACCGCTATCGCGGCGCCTATATCGCCACGCTGGACCGCAAGGCCGTGCTAGACCTGCTGCAGACGCTGGAGCCCCTCGCCTGCCTCGCCGCGCGACTCGCGGCCGAGCATTGCGACACGGATGATAAGCGCCGCCAGATCGTCGAGGCGGCGAACGCCATCGACGAGGCCAACCGCAACCACAACCGCGCGCTCTATCTGGAGCAGCGCCGCCAGTTCTATTCGGTGCTCGTCGCGATCGGCGGCAACGGAGAGCTTGAGCGCGCGATGCCGCTCACCCGCACCGACCTGTTCCGCGCCCAGATCGAATCGATCCAGTCGGAAAAGCAGCGCGTGCGCCATGCCTCGGGCTACAGCAAGATTGCCAAGGCCGTGGCCGAGAACGCCGTCAGCGCCGCCGACCGCGCCGTCCAGCGCCACTTCGCCGGCACCCGCAGCACGATCGAGGAACTGCCCGCATCGGCCTTCGCCAGCTTCGCGTCCTGATTTCACCTTCCGTTATTGCAAGCGCAGCGAAGCAATCCAGGGCATCTCAAACCGCCCGGGATTGCTTCGCTGCGCTCGCAATGACGAGATGCGGGGGTTCGGGGCTTCGAGCAGCGCAACCTCAGCAGTGTCGGAAAGCCTGCACTACCTCCGCTCACCCTGAGCTTGTCGAAGGGTCCAAGCGCAACACGATTTTCTATAGACTAAATCGTCAGACGATTTAAACAGATCAGCGGGACAGGAACAGAAGGGCGAAGCGCGATGATTCGCATTCTCGCGGTCTATCCGAACGACGCTGGCAGCCGTTTCGACGGTAACTATTACCGACACCATCACACGCCTTTCGCGCACCGCCTGCTGGCGCCGTTCGGACTGGACAGCGTGCGCACGGTGCTGGGCGAAGCCGCGCTAGACGGCGCTTCTCCGGCCTACTGGGCCGTCTCGGAAATGCTGTTCACCACCCGCGCCGCCTTCGACGAGGCCATGGCGCAATGCGGCGCGGCGCTGTTCGCCGATCTTCCCAACTACACCACCGTCACCCCCGTCCTGCAGGTCGGCACGCTGGCGGAAGAAGACATCAAAGAGGGAGCCTGAAATGAATTCGACACTGCTGAACACGCCGGTGCGCTACGTGCGCAATGCGATGGAAGACATCGGCATGATCACGGCGCTCGACGAGCATCTCAACCACCAGATCGTCGATACGTTCGCCTCGGTCAGCACCTCCGAACAGAGCTGGACCGAGAAGATCTGGACCGCGATCGTGCGCAAGGACGGCACCATGGGCGTCGATTTCGGGCTCGGCCGCTACCACAACCGCGGCGTTCTCGACGGCTGGGCCGCGATCTCGCGCGGGAGCGAGCAGTGGACCGTGCGCGCCAACCGCGAGTTGCGCGACGACCCGCTCGTCACCGAAGCCGGGCCGCTCTCCTACGAGATCATCGAGCCGCTGCGTCAGGTGCGCTTCGCCTGCGCCGCCAACGACCAGCAGCCGATCGCCTACGACATCACCTTCACCTCGGAAATGCCGCCGTTCTTCGAGGACCGCCACAAGCAGCGCGAGAAGGACGGCTTCCGCATCGGCTCCGACGTCGTGCGCTACCACCAGATCGGCACCCCCTCGGGCTGGATCGAGGTCGAGGGCGAGCGCATCGAGATCAACCCCGAGGAATGGACCCAGTACCGCGACCACTCCTGGGGCACCCGCCTCGATGTCGGCGCGCACAATGCCGACGTGCGCCCCACTTCCGACTTCGGCGACGTGAAGTTCGGCCAGGGCGAGTTCGTGCTGATCTGGAGCCCGTTCATGCTCGTCTCGCCCAGCGGCGAGAAGGTCGCCTATCACATGTACTTCCAGTCGAAGCAGGGGCGGATTTTCTACTCATCCGGCTACCGCAACAACCCGGACGGCACGCAGGAGAAGATCGCCCGCGTGCGCCCCGAACTGCGCTTCGACGACCGCACCCGGCGCCTGCTCGGCGGCCGCCTCCACTTCGACATGCTGCAGGGCGGATCGCACACCATCGAGGTGGAAGTGGTGGGCACTTCGGGCGTTCACCTCGGCCCCGGCCTCTATCTCGGCTTCGACGGGCGCAAGCACGGTTCGTGGCACGGCCCGCTGACGGTCGAGGGCGAAAAGTTCGACGACACGCTCGACCGCAAGACGCTGGAACGCATCCGCCAGCTGCGCGATTGCCCGATCAAGGTGACCGAGGGCGACTGGACCGGCTACGGCATCATGGAAACCATCATCCACGGCGCGCATCCCGAACTCGGGCTGACCGCCGAAAACTCGCTGGTCTGAGCCGCCATGGCGCGCGATACCGACAAGCTGGCAGCCGGGCTTCGCGCCTGGCTGCCTCGCGGAAACCGGGTGACGGGGGTGAAGACCCTTTCCGCCGGCCACTCCAACGAGACTTATCTGGTCGAGGGGATCGACGAAATCCTGCGCATGCCCCCGTCCGAGGAGGGCCTGTTGCCGCCTTACGACATGGTGCGCCAGCACGCGGTGCTCAGCGCCGTGTCCAAGGCCGCGCCGGGGGTGCCCCTACCCCCGGTGCTGGAGCTGTGCGACGATCCGCAGGTGCTGGGCGACCCGTTCTTCCTGATGGGCCGCATCGAGGGCGAGGCGTTCGAATATGCCGTGCCCGACTGGCTTGCCGCCGATCCGGTCGAGGGCGCCGACAGCGTCTGCCGCCAGTGGTTCGACGCGATCCTGGCGCTGCATAGGATGCCGGTATCGGCGATGCCGCCGGGTGGCCGCACCGTGCTGGAGGAAGCGCAGCACTGGCTGGACGTGGCGCGCGGCGCCGACTCCACGCCCGGCCTGGTCGCGGTGCTGGAGGATCTGGTGGCCCGCCCGCCGCGCACTTCCGGCCCGCCCACGCCGGTCCACGGCGACCCCAAGCACGGCAACTGCATGTGGCACCGGGGCCGCATCACCGGCCTGCTCGACTGGGAGATGGCGCAAGTCTCCGAGCCGCTGCTGGACCTCGGCTACGTGCTGATGTTCCATGATCAGGGCGAGGCTTCGCTGGCCAACGCCGGGTTCGAACTGCCCGGCTGGTGGTCCGCCGGGCGCATGGTCGAGGAGTGGGAGAAGGGCACCGGCCGCACCGCGGTGGATGTCGATCGTTATGCGGTGCTGGGTCAGGCCAAGGTGGCGGCGATCATCTCGGTGGGCGCGTTCCTGTTCGAGACCGGCCGCATCGCCGACCCGCGCTTCAAGGCCTTCGCCGCGCTAATCCCTTCCTATGTGGCGCTGCTGGAGAAACGGGCGATGGTCGCGGGGTGAGGTTGCGCCTCACCCCGGGGGGCGTTGGGTTGGAAGACTGCCAATGACGAAATGCGAAACACCCTCCAGTATGGGAGGAAGAAGGCTGTCCGCTTTTAGAGGACGGCTGACATCCTTCGACGCCCCACCCTGACTTGCAAACGACAGTATTTTAGATCGGTAATCTCGCTTATAGCTTTGTTAACCAATGTCGACCACAGATGGCGGCATGGCGCGCAAATCCATGTTAAAGCCCTCGCCTCCGCTCGGCATGCATATAGTCGACGCTATTCCGATTTTATCGATTGCGACTTTCCTTATCGTCGCAACCATAGGGGGATGGTTCTATGGTTTTACATTTGCGGCATATGCTCTTCGAACCGTCTTGCTGTGCGCCTCGGGTCTTTGGTTAGCAGGCCTAACCTTACGCTGGATGTCTCCCCAAACGCATACGACCGCTCGGGTAGCCGAAAGCTTTGCTTTGATCGTCATCACATCGCTCGTAGCGTTAGTGGCATCATCCGTTCTAGCGGCTAGCTCAAGCCCGCTGATCGACAAGCAACTTCAATTCTTAGATGAAATTATTTTCATATCAATTCCCTGGCCGGATTTCATCGCATTTCTTAAGCAACATGCTTGGCTTCAGCGCTGCATGTCATTCATATACACTTCGATGAATTGGCAACCCATACTTCTTTTAATTATGGTTTTTATCTTCGACCGCACCGATGTAGCCAGAAAATTTACAGCAGCATGGGCTATATCTCTTATTATCTGCATTATCCCCCTCTACTTTTTCGCAGCAGATGGGCCGTACCTTCACTATGGCATATATAACGGGCCAAAATTTGGCATGCTCGTAAGTCTGCCATTCGATTTTCCAAAGGTTCTTCACGCAATACGTGATGCTCGACACCTTGTAATTACTGAGGGGACGATCAGTGGACTTGTATCAATGCCCAGCTTTCATGCGTGCTCAGCAACTATTTTAGCCTGGGCATTTTCTGCATGGAAAACCCTTCGGTGGCCAATGATCGCTTTGAATGCAGCGATGGCTATTTCAGCTATTCCGATCGGAGGGCACTACTATGTCGATATTGTGGCCGGTTGCATCGCAGCAGTTGTAGCAATAGCTTTCGTTGAGTCATTAAGCCGCATTGGTGAGCCGCATATCTCGGCAACTGAGCAACCAATTCTTGGGCTCGCGGCGCCTGCGTAAGGGCCTGCCATGAGGCGCTTGCGGATGGTCCGCTTTCCTACACACGGCGCCATCCGATACTCTGCGCACCATGCCCACCAACGCGCCAAGGTTACACCACAAGGTGACACATCACCCTCACAAGGTGACACATCTCGCGTCAAAAGTGTCACCTTACGCTCGCAAGGTGACACTTTTTCCCCTGGACCGTGTAAACCGTGTAAACCTGCGTCACCTTGCAGCCCTAGGCCGCCGCGATCTCCACCAGGTCGGCGCCGTATTCGACGAGGTCGTTGGCCGCTGCGCGCACAGCGCTGACCACGCCGGCGGCGGTGCTGATCACCTCGGTCTTGCGGCCCAGCACGTCGAGGCGGGCGAGCACGTCGCCGACCTGCACCGCGTCTCCGGCCGCGCAGCACGGCTCGAACAGGCCGAGGTGCGGCGCCTGCACGGCGCCTGCGATCGTGGCCGAAGTGACGGCCTGCGCCGCGCCCGCCTCCAGCGCCAGCAGCGGGTTCGCGCCGCCCTCCGGCCGGGCAAGAAACAGCGACCAGTCGGCCGAGCGGAAATACAAGTCCTTCAGCGGCGATCGCTCGAACTGCAACAGCATCGCGCGGATATCGTGAATGGGAGAGGTCATCGGCTCAATCCTCCAGCGCGACCAGAAGGGCCGGCAGCACCGGCTCGGTTATCATGCGCGTAATCCCCGCCCGCCGGGCGATGCGCGCGATCTCGGCATTGGCAAGGCCGCTGCCGCGCGCCGCGGCATGGCCCGCCAGCGCGCTCGCCAGCTGTTCGTGGGTGCCTTCGGCCAGCAGCAGGTCGACGTCCACCGCATCTGCGGCGACGCCGTCCGCCGGGCGCAGCACTTCGATCGGGCAACGCTCGCGCGCCCAGCCGATCAGGCGGGAGAGGCGCTCGTCCTCGTCTTCGCGCGGTACTTGCGTTGCGAGAGCGCCGGCGAAGACCTTGCCGCTGGCGCCATCCACGGTGACCACCTGCCCCGCCAGCGCCAGGGCGCCGCTGCCGGTGCCGACCACGCAAGGGCGCCCCAGCGCCCGGCTGACGACGGCGGCATGGGAGGTGGAGCCGCCCTGCTCTGTCACGACGGCGCGCGCGGCGATCATGCCGTGGACATCGTCGGGGCTGGTGGTGGCGCGCACCAGGATCACCGCTTCCCCGGCGGCGGCGCGGCGTTCGGCCTCGTCGGAATCGGCCACCAGTACGCCGGTGGCGACGCCGGGGCAGGCGCCCTCGCCTTGCGCCACCACCTGTGCGCCCTCGGCGGCGTGGGGGGCGAGGCGCGGCAGCAGCAGCGTGGACACCTGCTCGGCGCTGACGCGGGAGAGCGCAGTGGCGGCGTCGATCCGCCCCTCGCCGACCATGTCCACCGCGATCCGCACCGCCGCCTCCGGCGCGCGCTTGGCGGAGCGGGATTGCAGCAGATACAGCCTGCCCGACTGCACGGTGAACTCGATATCCTGCACATCGCCGTTCTCACGCTCCAGCATGTCGCTGGCGGCAAGCAGCGCGGCGTGCGCCTGCGGCACATGCGCCTGCATCGCACCCAGCGAGAGCGGGGTGAACTTGCCCGAAACCACGTCCTCGCCCTGCGCGCGCGGCAGGTATTCGCCATAAGGTGCGGGGTCGCCCTGCAGCGGGTTGCGGCTGAACAGGACGCCGGTGCCGCTCATGTCATCGAGGTTGCCGAAGACCATCGCCTGCACCGTCACCGCCGTACCCATGTCGTGCGGGATGCCGTTGTGGTCGCGGTAACGCCGGGCGCGGCGGGTGTTCCAGCTGTCGAACACCGCCCGCACCGCGCCGAGCAACTGGTCATGCACTGCCCCCGGCACATCGCCGATCGCCGCGCGCCACTGCGCCGGGCTTTCGCCCGCTTCCAGCTCGACCGGCTGCTTGAGCACGATCGCGCTGTAGAGTTCGAGGAACCGCCGATGCGTATCGCGGGCGAAGGCGGGCAGGCCCGTCTCCGCCGCCAGCGCCGCCTCGCCGTCATCGTCGATGCCGAGGTTGAGCACGGTGTCCATCATCCCCGGCATCGAGATCGCCGCGCCCGAGCGGATCGAGAGCAGCAGCCGCTTGTCGCCCGCGCCGAAACTGCGCCCGGTGCGCTCTTGCAGCCAGTCCAGCCCGGCGGCGATCTCCGCCTCCAGCCCCTCGGGCATTTCGCCGCGCTCCAGATAGGCGAGGCAGGCCTTTGTCGTAATGACGAAGGCGGGCGGCACGTCGAGGCCGAGCGCGGCCATGCGCGCCACCGACCATGCCTTGCCGCCGATCAGCGCGCGGTCGGGCAGATCGGCCCCGTCGAGCAGGAGAGTCCAGTCGGCCATCGTCATTCCTCCCGCTCGCGGCCCATGGTCCGCAGCAGTTCCTCGTGCAGTTCGAACCAGACGGTATGGTAGCTGTCGCGCCGGATATCGCTGACCCACTCGGGGTCGCCGTCCTCCGCCGCTTCCAGCGCGGCGAGCAGTTTGTCGGCGTAGTATTTCAGGCGCGGCAGGCGGCTCGCCAGCCTGGCGAGGATCGGCTCGGCCTGTTCATGCAGCGCGCCGAGGCGATCGATCACCGCGTCGTCGTGGGCCTTGTCGCTGTGGTCGTTGGCTACCTTGGCGCCGCCGATGTCGAGCGTCTGCCAGTCGGTGATGATCTGCTTGAGGGTGCGGTTGATCCGCTCGAACCCTTCGTAGGCGCCGACGAACGCCGCATCCTCGCGTACATCCGCGAAGTGGCGCGCATACCGTGCGGTGAGCGCCACGCCCGCCAGCGGCGTCAGCGCATAAGCCCCGCGCGCCTCGATCACGCGGCCGGTGGCGACGGCCTGGGCGATCACCACCTGTGCCGTGGCTTCGGGAAGCCCCGCAAGGTGGGCGATAGCGGGCAGCGGCGCATGGCGCTTGATTGCGGTGGCATGAAGCACAAGGTCGCGCTCGGTCATGGTCGTCGTCATCACGCCGCCTCCCCGATCACCCAGACGCGCGCGACGCGCTCGACGCCCTTTTGGTAGTCCTCGGTCGTCTTGGCCGGGGCGGATACTTCCACCGAGATGCGATCGCCTTCGCGGATGCCCGCGACCTTCGCGTTCATCAGACAGGGGATGTTGTACTCGCGCGTCAAGATGCCGAGGTGCGAGCGAACCGAGCCCCCGGCGCAGACCACGCCCGCGAACTGGTCGATGATCGGCGCGGTCAGGGTGCCGCCCGAATCGTCGATGATGGCGATGGCGCCGGTGGGGACGCCGCTCGACAGCAGTTCCATGACCCGCTCGTTCGAGCGCACGTAAAGCGCCTGCCCGACGATATCGGTGGGATAGCGCACCACGTTGTCGCCAAGCCCGCGCAGGGCCTTGCCGTCATCGTCCGCGTCGCCGCTGGGCGCTTCGGGATGCGTGAAACCGGTACTGGCTTCCGAAGCGGTGCCATCGGGCTTGTGCGCTTCGGGCCGCTCGGTGACGGAGACGCGCGCGGACCAGTCGAAGCGATGGCCACTGGCAAGGATGCGGGCCTCGACCGCCTCGATGTCCTCGCGTGTGACGAGGTCGTCGGCGGCGGTGAGCGCAAAGGCGTCCCAGTCCAGACCCGATTCGCCGAAACGCGCGCGGATGCGTTCTCGCACAAGGTCCAGCACGGCTTCCACCAGCGGCGTCGCCGGCGGACCTGCGTGCAGCACGTCGTCGATAGGCAATTTAACGGAGCCCACGGTCCCTCCCAATCCTCTTTGTTGCGCACAGGGATGCCGCATGCCGATCACCCTGTCAACATGATTGGATGAAATCGTCGGACGATCTTGACCGCGCACGCAGGCTGTCGTAGCCCTCGCTCGGGAATGATCGGGAGGATATGGATGACTGGAACCCCACCACGCATGTTGCTCGTCAACGACGACGGCATCGACGCGCCCGGCCTTGTAATGCTGGAAAAGATCGTGCGCCGGTTCACCGACGACGTGTGGATCGTAGCGCCGGACGACGAGCGTTCGGGCGCGGGGCACTCGTTCTCGACCACGCTGCCGATTCGCGTGAAGCAGCGCGACGAGCGGCACTTCGCGGTGAAGGGCACGCCGACCGACTGCGCGCTTCTGGCGATCTACGAGCTGATCGAGGGCAAGCGGCCCGACATCCTGATCTCGGGCATCAATCGCGGCCCGAATCTGGCCGAAGACATCACTTATTCCGGCACGGCGGCGGCGGCGATGGAGGGGGCTTTGCTGGGTATCCCAGCGATCGCGCTCAGCCAGTGCTTCCGCCCGCCGAACGCGGTGCCCTGGGACAATGCCGAGCGTTTCGCCGGGGACGTGATCGAGAAGCTGCTGCGCTTCGACTGGAAGCCGGGGCTGTTCGTGAACGTCAACTTCCCGGAATGCCCGGCCGACGAAGTGACCGGTATGCGCGTGACGACCCAAGGGCAGCGGCCGCCGGGCGCGTTCATCCCGGAGCGGCGCGTCGATGCACGGCACTTCCCGTATTACTGGGTGAAGATCGCCCTTCCGGCGGGCGGCCATGCTCCGGGCAACGACCTGCAGGCGATGCTGGACCGGGAGATCTCGATTACGCCGATGCAGCTCGACATGACGGCGCATGCGGCGAAGACGGGGCTGGAGGCGCTGTTTGGGTGACGTGAGACGCGGCGATCCGGGAGCAGCGTTACACTGCCCTGGATTGCCGCGGCCCTTCGGGCCTCGCAATGACGATGGTGGGGCTGAAGCTCTCGTGTTCTCTCCCTCATTTCGTCATTGCGAGCGTAGCGAAGCAATCCAGGGCGGTTTGCGCGACCTTGGATTGCTTCGCTACGCTCGCAATGACGAAGGAAACACTCAATCCCGCGCGAGGATCGTCACCGCCGACATGCCGTCCTCGACACCGTAGAACCCGCCCGAGTTCTCCGCAACCGCCACCCGCGCGTCTTCGACCTGCCGCTTTCCGGCCTGCCCGCGCAGCTGCGTGACGAGTTCGTGGATCTGCCCCAGCCCGGTCGCCGCCAGCGGATGCCCCTTGGATACCAGCCCGCCCGAGACGTTCACCGGAACGCGGCCGCCCAATGCCGTCTCCCCGCGCTCGGCGGCGAGCCCGGCCTCTCCCGGTGCGCACAGGCCGAGCGCTTCGGTCTGGATCATCTCGCCGATCGAACTGGCGTCGTGAACTTCGGCGAGATCGACGTCCTGCGGACCGATCCCTGCGCGCTCGTAAGCCAGGGCCGCGACCTTGCGGGTGACGTGGTTCGCGTAGTCGTCCGGCGCGCGGTCGCTGCCGGTGCGGTTTTCCGCTGCCAGCACGCGGATCGGGGTGCCCGAAAAGCGCTTGGCGAACTCCGCCGAGCACACGATCGCCGCCGCCGCGCCGTCGCTGATGGGCGCGCACATCGGGTTGGTCAGCGGCCACGCGACTTGCGGCGCGGCGAGGATTTCCTCGACACTCATCGCATCGCGGTATTGCGCCAGCGAGTTGAACTGCGAATGCCGGTGATCCTTGGCCGCCACCGCCGCGATCTGGGCCTGCGTCGAACCGTAAGTGCCCATATGCAGGCGGGCCTGCGCGGCATAGGCTTCCATCAGCACGTTGGGACTGGCCTCCACCTTGTCCGCCGGGACGGGGGCGAGGAGATCGCGGCTGCGCTCGATATAGGCCGCCGCCTCCACCATGTCGCGCGGCTGCTGGAATACGGCGAAGCGCTTGGCGCGGTCGTCGCTGAAGAGCTTCTCCACACCGACGACGAGCGCTACTTCGGCAAGGCCAGCCTTCACGTAGTCGACCGCGAGGTGCAGGCCCACCGTGGAACTGGCGCAGGCCTGCTCGATATGGAACCCGCGCACACCGGAAATGCCAACCGGGCGCAGCGCATATTCGCCGGGGATCGACATCTCGCCCGCGAAGAAGCCCTGAATGACGTTGGCGTAGACCGCCATGTCGATCGCCGCGCCGTCCAGCCCGGCATCCTCCAGCGCCAGCCGCACCGCGGCCTGCGTGAGCTGTTCGTGGCTCTTGTCCAGATGGCGGCCAAAGGGCGTCATGCCGATGCCGAGGATCACCACGTCGCGCATCAGATCGCCCTTCCCGCCGCCTGCCAGTGGCGCTTGCGCAGTTCCGCACGCAGCACCTTGCCCGCGTTGGAGCGCGGCAGCGCGGCCATCACCTCCACCCGCTTGGGCGTCTTGACCGGGCCGAGCCGCTCGCGCGCCTCTGTCAGCAACCGCTCGAGATCGATGGTGCAGCCGCCGCGCGGTTCGACGACGGCGACGACGGCCTCGCCCCACTTGTCGTCAGGCACGCCGATCACGGCGCAGTCCTGCACTTGCGGATCGGCCATCAGCGCCTGTATCATCGCAGAGCGCGTAAATCTTTCGCCGGCCGCAGTTCAACGGCGTATCGCGGCGATGGAAGCCGGCGGCATCATTGTGGGAAACGTGGCGCTGGTTTCGCCGGACATCGACGGACCACGCATTTCCATAGTGGTTGAGGTCCATATGCAGAATGATCGCTCCGAAACCGTCGAGCCGGTCAAGGCGCTATTCCGCAAGACTGCGGAAATCAGCCAATGCTATTACGTGACCGGAAACGGCGGGCTCATTCTGATCATGGCCGTGCCTGACATGAAACGTTACGAGGCGCTGGCTCGCGAGTTGTTTGCCGACAACGAAGCCGTTTCGACTTACCGCACACTTGTCGTCCTTGACATCGTCAAGGCCCCGCTGGAGCAGCCTGCAATTTGACGCATCGCGCACGACGGCGAGACGCCGCGCATAGTCGATGCTTTGCTCGGGGAAGACGCCCGGCGCGAGCAGGAAAACAGTAAAGGGACACGTCAGGAACGCGAGCTTTTCCACCGATCTGCGCCTCCCAAACAAACGCATTCCCGTTACTCACCTGCGAAGATTCCAGCTTCATGAGCAGGCTGGTGCCGCATTCCCACGGCGGCCTCATCGTCAACGACTGATGGTGGCAGCAACCCTTTGTAATGTGGAAACGGTCCGCATCTGCCGAACCCCCGCCTTCCTCGTGCGTTGCCTTGCGCAACACAGGGGAAGAATGGCTTGCGTAAATCGACCGTCGTCTGCGCGCTGCTACTGGCTGGCTGCAACAGCCACCAGTCCTCTCTGGCGCCTTTCGGGCTGGAGGCGCGCTCAACGCTGACGATGACCATGGTGCTCGTGATCGGCGCGCTGGTCATCACGGCGGGCGTGGCGGGGGTATTCATCATGGCGGTACGCGCGCCGGAGGGGCGACTGGACCACGCGGGCGGAATGCGCATGGTACTCTGGCTCGGCGCGATCGTGCCGACGGTCGTGCTGACCGCGCTGCTGCTCTGGGCATTGCCCGCCATGCGCCCGCTACCCGATGCATCACAAAATCTGCGCATCCATGTCGAGGGCGAGCAGTTCTGGTGGCGCATACGCTACAAGCCTCAGGGCCAGCCGCGCCTGATGTCCGCCAACGAAGTGCGCATTCCGGTGGGCCGCACCGTGGTATTCGAACTGACCGCGACCGACGTGATCCACAGCTTCTGGATTCCCGGCCTCGCGGGGAAGATGGACATGATCCCGGGGCGCACCAACCGGCTCGTCGTGAAAGCCGACAAGACGGGCACCTATCGCGGCGTCTGCGCGGAGTTCTGCGGCCTCAGCCATGCGCTGATGGCGTTCGAGGTGATCGCGATGGAGCCCGCCGCCTTCGACGCATGGCTGGCCGCCAGTCACGAGCCGCCCATCCGCACGCAGGGCCGCGGAGCGGCGCTGTTCGCGACCAGTGGCTGCAATGCGTGCCATTCGCTGAACGATGGCGAGGGTATCGGCCCCGACCTCACCCGCTTCGGCGAGCGCCGCACGCTGGGCGCAGGGATCCTTCCCCCCACCGTGGAGAACACCGCCGCCTTCATCCGCGATCCGCACAGGTTCAAGCCCGGAGCCCGCATGCCATCCTACGCTGCGATGTCCGAGGCGGACGCCCTCGCCATCGCCCGCTGGCTGAAGGAGGCAGGACGATGAGCCTGCACGATCAGGATGATCCCGCGCTACGCGCCGCGCAGGAGGAACGGCTCCGCAAGGTCTGGGAGCCGCCCAAGGGCCTGTTTCTGCGCTGGACGGACACCAACAACAACCAGGTCGGCATCTGGTACGTGCTGACCGCGTTCGGCTTCATGCTGTTCGCGGGCGTGCTCGCGCTGATCATGCGCATGCAACTGGCGGTGCCGGACAACGACCTCGTCGATGCCGGGACGTTCAACCAGCTGTTCACGCTGCACGGCTCGGTAATGATGTTCCTTTTCGCGGTGCCGATGTTCGAGGCCGTCTCGATCATCCTGCTGCCGCAATTGCTGGGTGCGCGAGACCTGCCGTTTCCACGCCTGTCCGCCTTCGGCTACTGGTCGTTCCTGATCGGCGGAGTGTTCGTTTCCGGTTCAATCTTCTTCGACGCCGCGCCTGACGGCGGGTGGTTCATGTACCCGCCGCTGACCACGCGCACCGACCTCTCCGGCCTCGGCGCCGACATCTGGATGCTGGGGCTGTCCTTCATCGAGGTGTCGTCGGTGGCCGCCGCCGTGGAACTGATCGTCGGCGTGCTCAAGTGCCGCCCGCCGGGGATGCGGCTCAACCTGATGCCGCTCTATGCCTGGTACATCCTCGTCGTCGCGGTGATGATCCTGTTCGCCTTCCCGCCGCTGATCGCAGGCGACGTGCTGTTCGAAATGGAGCGCCTGCTCGACTGGCCGTTCTTCGATGCGCAGCGCGGCGGCGATCCGCTGCTGTGGCAGCACCTGTTCTGGATCTTCGGCCACCCGGAGGTCTACATCGTCTTCCTGCCATCCATCGCCCTGTTCGCAATGCTGGTTCCCACGTTCGCGCGGCGGCACCTGCTGGGCTATCCCTGGATCGTGCTGGCGGCAGTGGGCACCGCGTTCCTGTCCTTCGGCCTGTGGGTCCACCACATGTTCGCGACCGGGCTGCCCAAGATCAGCCTTGCGTTCTTCTCCGCCGCGTCGGAAGCGGTCGCGATCCCCACGGCGGTGCAAATCTTCGTGTTCATCGTGACGCTGTGGGCGGGCCGCGTGGTGTGGTCGACGCCGCTGCTCTACGCGACGGGAAGCCTTGCGATCTTCGTCATCGGCGGGCTGACCGGAGTGATGGTAGCCGTCGCCCCGTTCGACTGGCAGGCGCACGATACGTACTTCGTCGTCGCGCACCTGCATTACGTGCTGATCGGGGGCACGCTGATGCCGCTGTTCGCGGGGCTCTATTACTACTGGCCGCTGATTACGGGTAAGAAGCTGTCCGACCGGCTCGGGCGCACCGCGTTCTGGCTGATCTTCGTGGGCGCGAACCTGTGCTTCTTCCCGATGCACCTGTCGGGGCTGGAAGGGATGCCGCGCCGGGTATTCACCTATCCGGAGGAACTTGGCCTCGGGGGGCTGAACCTTGCCTCCACCATCGGCTCGTTCGTGATCGCGGCGGGCGTGGCGGTGATCGTGCTGGACCTGTGCCGATCGCCATGGCGGCAGAAGGCGCCGCGTAATCCGTGGCAGGCGGGCACGCTGGAATGGCTTGCCCATCCCGACGACGAGGACTGGGGCATCCGCTCAATCCCGCTGATCGAGAGCCGCTACCCGATCTGGGATCAGGAAGACTTCGTGCGCAAGGTGGACGAAGGCCGTTACTTCCTGCCCGATGCCGAGGACGGCCGGCGTGAGACCATCGTGACCTCGGTACTGGACGCGCGGCCCGTCTCCGTCATCCGCCTCGGCGGGCCAAGCTGGCTGCCGATGCTGACGGCGGTGGCGCTGGGCGGGGTGTTCATCCTGACGACCTACCACTTCTACTGGGCCGCGCTCGTCTCGGGCGTGCTGACGCTGGCGCTGGTGCTGGCGTGGCTGTGGACCGGCACGGCGGAAATCCCGGAGAAGCCCTGCAAGCCGATCGGACATGGCCTCGAACTGCCGCTATACATCTCGGGCGACGCGGCCCCGGGGTGGTGGGCAATGTTCATCACGATGATGGCCGATGCGACGGCGTTCTCGGGGCTCGTTTTCGGCTACTACTTCTTCTGGACCCGGCACGAAGATTTCCCGCCGATGGCGATGGCGGACGGTCCCGGCGTGGTCTGGCCGATGGTGGCGCTGGCGGTCGGCCTCCTAAGCTGGCTGGCGACGGTCGGGGCGCGGGAAATCCACGCGCGCGGCAGCGTCGCACTCGCCCGCGTGCTGGTGCTGCTCGGCATCGGCGCGAGCATGGCGGGCATCTTCGCCGGACTTGCCGGGCCGTGGCTTTCGGGCATGGACCCGCAGGCGCACAGCTACCCTGCGATCGTGTGGACTCTGGCGATCTGGACCGCAGCGCACTGCGGCGTCGCGGCGATCATGCTGGCCTACGTGCTCGCCCGCAGCCTTGCCGGGAAGATGACGCCCAACCATGACGCCGATATCCGCAACGTCACGGTCTACATGCACTTCCTAGCGCTGACGCTGGCGGTGACGTACCTCACCATCGGCCTGTTCCCGGAGGTTTCGTGATGGGCGAGCGACGCAAGTGGCACGAGCGACTCAAGGTCACGCTCTGGACGCTGATCGTCCCACCGACGGTCTGGGCCGGGCACTTCCTGTTCAGCTACCTGTGGGCGGCGATCTCCTGCGCCAAGGACGGGCGCTTCGCCAAATTCCCGGTGCTGTTCACGGTGGGCACGGTGATCGCGCTCGCGCTGATCGTGTTGTCCGGCTGGATCGCCTGGAAGCAGCAACGCACCGTCGGCGACCCACCCCCGCATGAACAGGGCACCGAGGTCGACCGGCTACGCTTTCTGGCGAAGTCGACACTGCTTCTGGCAGGGCTCAGTTTCGTCTCGGTGCTGTTCAGTGCACTGCCTGTGGTGTTCATCGGAGACTGCCGATGAAGCGTATGGCGCTGATATCCGGCCTTGTTCTGGTGCCGGTGGGCTGGTCGCTGTCGAGCTACGGAATGACCGGGCACATGGCCGGACACATGATCGCGGTGGCCGTGGCAGCACCGATACTCGCGCTCGCAACGATCGGAACCCGCACCGATCCGGCAACACGCTGGCCAGGGTTCGTCACGCCGCCAGCGATGATGTTGCTTGAACTCCTTACCGTCTGGAGCTGGCACCTCCCCGCCCTGCGCACCGCGGCCGGCGCATCCCCGGTACTTTCGGCCCTTGAACACCTGAGCTTCCTCGCCGCCGGGTTCCTGCTGTGGAGCGCCGCACTCCACCAGCCTGCCCGCGCGAGCGGCATCGGCGCGCTGCTGCTCACCTCGATGCACATGACCCTGCTCGGCGTGCTGATCGGCCTTGCCCCTCGACCGCTGTACCATGGGATGCACCACTCCGGCGGGCTGGATCCCCTGACTGACCAGCAGCTTGGCGGAGTGGTCATGCTGCTGATCGGCGGCATCAGCTACCTCATCGGCGGGCTTGCCCTTCTGGGCGCGCTACTGCGTGAGGAACGGAGCGCCTCGGCATGATGATGAAGATCACGATCGGGCGCATTGTGCTCGTTCTCTGCGCGCTGGTGACGCTGGTGCTTGGCGTCGCCGCGGCGGGACTGGTGCCGATCGCGGCATCCTCCGGCCACTGGAAGATCACCGACTGGTTCCTCCACTGGACCATGCAGAATTCCGCACGCACCTACAGCGCCGTGCAAACGCCGAAGCAGGTGCGCGACGACGGCGGCCTCGTCAGCGCGGCGGGGCATTTCCGGCAGGCTTGCCAGGTCTGTCACGGCGCGCCGGGCGAACCTCCCTCCCCCGTCATGCAGGCCGCGACGCCGCCCGCGCCGGACCTCGCGAAGACAGCGGGACACTATACCGACCGCGAGCTGTTCTGGATCATCCGGCATGGCGTGAAGTACACGGGCATGCCCGCGTGGCCCGCTCCCGGCCGCGACGACGAAGTGCGCCGCATGGTCGGCTTCGTGCGCGACCTGCCGACGATGACTCCGCAGCGATACCGCGAGCTGACTGCGCCGAACCTCGGTTCCTCTGCCCCCGCTGTCGCGGCCGGTTGCACTGGCTGTCACGGTGCGGACGGAATGGGCCGGGGACAGGCCGATATCCCCCTCATAGCCGGGCAGGATTCCGCCTACCTGGCTCAAGCCCTGCTCCAGTATCGCGCAGGAAAGCGAGGCAGCGCGGTAATGCAGGCCGCTGCAGCCGGGCTCGACGATCGCGCGATCCGAGCGCTATCCGCCTACTATGCAGGGCTTGGAGGTCTTCCACGCATATCCATCGCCCGTCTGCATCCCATCGCCGCGAAAGGGATCCCCGGAACCCGGCTCCCACCCTGCGCAAGCTGCCATGCCGAAGGAAAGTCCGCCCCCCGCATCGCTGGACAAAGACCGGAATATCTCGCGGAACGGCTGCGCCAATGGCGCGGAGACGAGACGGTGATCGATGCGCACAAGCCTCAGCAGACAATGCCCGTGATCGCCCGCCGCATCCCTACGGATACCATCGACCAACTCGCCAACGCCTTGTCGCGTACCGAGCCGTAACACTCCCGGAAAGCACCTGCCCGGCGTCCGGTTCGTGCAAGCGAGAAAGGCCCCGTGCGATGCCCGCCATGCTGGACGATGTCTCACTGACCGGTGAACTCAGGACAAATGGTCTCCTCCACTCTCGGTACTGTCAACTTGAGGGATTTGGCGCCGTGCGGAAAGGCATTCAGCCTTTGCATTGGTCATAACCCGCGATAAGCGCGCGCCATGATGAATATTCCCTGGGACCAGCCCGCAACCTTGATCGATCTGGATGGCAAGACGCCGGTAATCGGATTGATGCTCGAATGCGTGATGCACTTCTCGCTCTTCAAGCCTTTCGCCAAGGAACAGGCGCGCATCCTGCTGACGCGGCCCGTGTTTCGCGAGGGCCGCAAGACCCGCACCTGGATTCTCAATCCCGACGAGATCGAAAAACTTGTCGAGCGTCTCAATGCCGAGAGGCAGGCAACCCGGTAAGCCCCGGGGGATCAGACAGCATCCCTGGCGTTGATCGTGGCGGAAAGAGTGAGGATCGTGCGCGCATGCCGAAAGGCCACGGCTCTGCGGTCCGCGCCGTATCCCCCACCTAGCGTGCTCGCCAATGGAATGGCGCGCCGCTTCGCCTCTGTCCCCACAAGGCGATCTCGCTCAGCGAGGCCATCGTCGGTCAAGGACAGCCGGCCAAGCTTGTCTCCCACATGGGCATCGACGCCGGCCTGCAGCAGGATCAGGTCCGGCATGAAATGATCGAGGACCATGGGCAGCGATCCAGCCAGAGCTGTCAGATAATCCGCATCACCCGTTGCATCGGGCAGTCCGACATCCAGTGAAGAACGCGCCTTGCGTGTGGGGAAGTTCTTCTCGGCATGAATGGAAAGCGTGAAGATGTCGCTGCGTCCTGCGGTCAGGGCTGCTGTACCATCGCCCTGGTGCACGTCGAGATCGAGGATCAGGATGCGCGAGACGTCACCTTCCTCGATCAGCCTGTTGGCGGCGAGCGCCAGATCGTTGAACACGCAATAGCCCGCACCGGTATCGGCCAGAGCGTGGTGGCTGCCGCCAGCGGAATTTGCTGCATACCCGTGCTGCAGCGCCAGCTTTGCCGCCAGCCATGTTCCGCCGGGGGAGAGCTGCGATCGCCAGGAAATCCGCTCGTCGATCGCAAAACCGATTCGGCGCTGCTTGGCCGCCGGCACCGAGCAACTTATGACTTCGTCGACGTAGGCAGGGTCATGGACAGCCTCGAGCCATTCTCGCGGCATGACTTCGGGCACATGGACTGTCATTGGTATGCCACTATCGCCCAGCGCCCGCATGACCAGCGCGTACTTGTCATGCGGGAAGGTGCCCGAGCGGTCGGTTTCGACGACATAACCGGGATGATGGACGGCATGCAGCATGGCTTGGCAGGTATAACGCCAAGGCACGCAGGTCGAGCATCATTGCCGGGCGCAGGACTTGCTGACTTCAGCTGAGCAGCTTCCGCATGGAAGACGCAAGGTGGCCCCATATACGAGGTGCAACAGATAAACTTCATCACCGAGGTGCAGACGGCCTGCTTTACGGCCATTAACTTTCTCTAACAGATGCGGCACGCTCGGTAACTAATGACCTCAACTATTGACTGATTTTTCACAATACGACAGCATTTCCTTTAAAGCAGACACCGAATTTCCTCCTGCATATTCGTATTCGAGCATCATCGGTATGCTCAAATTTTCGCGATCGATAAAGCGTATGACTTCGGCGATGGGGGTATCACCCTGGCCAAACGGCATATTCGCACCGAGGTTTGCCTTACGGTCCTTGAGGTGAATGCTGACAGTTTGCGCCTTGTGCTTTTCCAGAAACGCAATCGTATCGAAGCCGGCGGCCGCGAAATGTCCGATGTCGAAGTTGAGGCGATACCAAGGTGACATCGCCAGGCCCTTCTGAAAGCTGAAGAACAGCGATTTTTGGGTGGTTAGCGGACATTCTTGGCGGGAAGCGCTGACTACAATCCTCTACTCTGGAAGGTGCGTTGCCATCCCTTCGCTATTCACGGACCCGGACTGTTGGAAAGCTTTGGTCGCAAGTGATCCGGAACCCTTGGAAGGCGTCGGGTTCATTATACTAAAATCGCTTGGAGTGGCTTTCACCGGCCTTCATGATGGAGATCAATCGCAAGCGGCGGTCACGATGTTCGAGGCTGGTCGCTGGAATGCTCTTTCAGCCGTGGCCCCATTCAAGGTTTAGGTCGGCTTAATGTTTCGCAAAATCTCAAAGCCGTCAGTCCGCTCTCCGCCCCTTCCGTTCGTCACGCGACGGCAAGTCGGTCCTCAGAACTCGCCGTGCTGGCGCGTTGCTGTTAAAAAATGTTGCGTTGGAAAACGGACCTGACGCGGGCACGGTGTTTCGCGGAGCGAGGCTCTTGGCGCCTAAGTCATTGTATTGTATGGTTGCGGGGGCCGAATTCCACCGCTGTAGAACTCGGTTTCGATTAACCGGCACGGCGCTTGTCACGCCCAAGCCACAAAACAGCCACCAACGATAACCGTCCTTCTGCAGCGGAGCGATCTGCGGCGACGACAGGCGGAAATATACAGCTTCTCAGCGCGGCCTTTCGCCGAGCACCCAGTTAGGCCCTTCGAAGGGATGACCGTTCGGCACGCGTGCAGCGGCGTTGTAGCTATGTATCCAGCCCGGGTAGGCTGCGGGGCGTCGGCTGGCCTCGTCAAGCACGCGCAGATCATCCTCGCCGAGCGCAAGGTCCAGCGCCTTCAGGTTCGCTGCAAGCTGATCGGGCCGCTTGATACCGACGATTACGCTGGTGACGGCGGGTTGCGCCAGCAGCCAAGCCAAAGCCACTTGCGCAGGCTCACTGTCATGCCGTGCCGCAACGGACCTGAGTGCGTCGATCACGTCGAACGTGCGGTCCTCGTCCACAGGCGGAAACGATATCTTCGCTCGCCGCGCAGACGCATCGCTGCTTCCGCTCCGGTCGAATTTGCCCGAAAGCAATCCGCCCGCCAACGGGCTCCAACACAGCAGCCCTAGCCCCTGATCGGCCACCGCCGGTATCACTTCCTCTTCGACGTCGCGCCCGGCGAGGGAGTAGAAGGACTGGATCGAAACAAAGGGCTCCAACCGATCACGTGCCGATATGCCAAGCGCCTTCATCAACTGCCACGCTGCGAAGTTGGAGCAGCCAATATGGCGAACTTTGCCCTGCCGCACCGCGTCGTCTAGGGTACGCAGCACGGTCTCGATCGGCGTAACGCGATCGAAGTTATGGAGTTGATATAAGTCGATATAGTCGGTCCTGAGACGGCGCAGGCTGCCTTCCAGCGCTTCCATGATGTGCGTGCGTGACTGGCCCGTATCGTTCGGCCCGGCGCCCGCCTTGCCGCTGACCTTGGTGGCAAGCACGATATTTCGGCGCCGTTCCTTCAGCACCTTTCCCAACACCGTTTCCGATCCACCGGCGCCATATACGTCTGCGGTGTCGATGAAGTTGATCCCTGCGTCGCATGCCATGCCAACGATCGCGTCTGCGTCGGCGGCCTCAAGGCGGCCGATGGCATTGCCCGCCGGATTGTCCGCACCGCCGAACGTCATCGCACCAAGGCAGAAACGGGATACGAACAGGCCGGTGGAGCCGAGACGGGCATATTTCATGGGAGCACCTTTCGTTTTTTCTTTTCTCTCGTGAAAATCCGCAGCGGTCTATAATCAATACGGCATATTGTGTAAGCAATCGTCCATGGCCGATCCTTTTTCCGATTTCCTGTCCGTTCTGCGCTGCGAAACTGTCCTCCCGGTACAGATGGAGACCCAAGGTTGCTGGGGGCTGCGCTACCCGGCGTTCAAGCACATGAAGTTCGGAGGAATCCTGGAGGGCGAGCGCTGGCTCTGGAGAGACGACATGGAGCCGCTGTGCCTCAGGGCAGGCGACTTCTACCTGATGACCGATGGCAAACCCTATGCCATGGGCAGCGCCCCGCACGCACCGCTTGCCGATGCAACTAAAGCGTTTGCCGCATACGATCCAGCCCAGGGTGTTCTGGTCTACGGTGAAGGTGACACCAGTTCAGTCGCGGTCGCCGGGCGCTTCACGTTCGCGGACGATCAGATGGCGACGATGTTACATGTCCTCCCGCCGGTGATACATATACCCGCCGAAAGAAGCGGAACTATGGCGCTCGCGGTTCTGCTGGATCTCATCAAAGCCGAAATCGACGGCTTGCAGCAAGGGGGCCGCATCGCTGCATCCAGCCTTGCCAATCTTGTTCTCATTCATATCGTCCGTGCCTGGCTTGCGATCGGGCAGCACTCTCCCAACTGGCTCACAGCAACGGCCGACGCCCAGATTGGTGCGACACTCGCGCTCATGCATGCGCAAGTCGGGGCAAGGTGGTCGCTCGACCTTCTTGCCCGGCATGCCAGCATGTCGCGCTCGCTGTTCAGCCGAAGGTTCGCAGAGGCGGTCGGTGTCCCGCCAATGACCTACCTCCTGCGTTGGCGCATGACACTTGCCTGTGCTGCCCTGCGTGACGGCGAGCGGAACATCACCGCGCTCGCAGAGCGCCTCGGCTATGGATCTGCGACTGCGTTCCGTATCGCTTTTCGTCGCGAGGTGGGTGAAAGCCCTGGGCATTACCGGATTGGCAAAAGCGTCAATCGCATGGAACCCGCAGCCGATGCCATCTGGACACCTCGAAAAACCGCTGGCGCCTAGCGGCTTGAGGTGATTCACTGCCTTTGCACGACGGTGGAGGCGATGATGGCGGGACAGCCGAGTTTCTTCGATCTTTCGGACCGATACGAGGCGTTGAGCGCGGCAGGCGATCCGCTTGAACGGCTTGCGGCTGTCGTCGACTTTGAGGTTTTCCGCGGCCCGTTGGTAGCAGCACTGCGGCGGAGTGTCCGCGGCAAGGGTGGAAGGCCGCCGTTTGATCCGGTCCTCATGTTCAAGATCCTACTCCTGCAGGCGCTCTACTCGCTGTCTGATGAGGCCACCGAGTTCCAGATTAAGGATCGATTGTCGTTCCAGCGCTTCCTGGGGCTCGGGCTCGACGGCACGGTGCCGGACGCAACGACGGTGTGGTTGTTCCGCGAGAGGCTGGTCAAGGCCAAGGCGATCGACAGGCTGTTCGCTCGCTTCGATGTCGCGCTCACCGAGCGGGGCTATCTCGCCATGGGTGGGCAGATCATCGACGCCACGGTCGTGCCGGCACCCAAGCAGAGGAACACCGAGGCCGAGAAGATGGCGATCAAGGAGGGCCGGGTTCCCGAGGACTGGAAACCGGCCAAGATCAGGCAGAAGGATCGCGATGCGCGCTGGAGCGTCAAGTACACCAAGGCAAAGGTGAAGGAGGGCGCCGATCCCAAGGCGGCGAAGCCAATCGACCTCGCTATCCCGATGTTCGGTTACAAGAATCACATCGGCATCGACCGCGCTCATGGCCTCATCCGCACCTGGGACGCGAGCGCCGCCAATGCCCACGACGGCGCGCGGCTGCGCGAGGTGGTCAGCAAGGACAACACCGGCTCAGGCGTGTGGGCCGACACCGCCTACCGGTCCAAGAAGAACGAGGCCTTCCTCGCCAAGGGCATGTTCACCAGCCACATCCATCAGAAGAAGCCGCCTCGCCGGCCGATGCCCGAGCGCATCGGCAGGGCCAATGCGAAGCGCTCCGCCGTGCGCTCAGCAGTCGAGCACGTGTTCGCCGGCCAGAAACACCGCATGGGGCTTGTCGTCCGCACCATCGGCATCGCCCGCGCCCG
This sequence comes from Novosphingobium sp. FG90, assembly GCF_057808725.1. Lineage (NCBI taxonomy): Bacteria > Pseudomonadati > Pseudomonadota > Alphaproteobacteria > Sphingomonadales > Sphingomonadaceae > Novosphingobium > Novosphingobium sp. FG90. Next base: position 83,932 of record NZ_JBMDIO010000012.1, on the reverse strand, counting down.
CATCAAAATCGGAATGGCGAACCTCGCCTATAATTTCCAACGCCTCGCCTGGCTTGAGGGGCGAACTGCGCCCGCGTGACGCCGAAAACCGGCCTTCAGGCCGCCCAACACCCGAAAATCAGAAGATCAGGAGGATGAAACAGAGGCACACCGGGCCCCCGCGCCTTCACCTTGCCATCATGTCGAAATCAGCCGGTTCTTCGAGGCGTCCATCTTGTGAACGGCGAAAGCGCAGCGACATCTGCGTCAGCCGGCTTCAGACTAGCCAAATACAATGAAGCGGTTGAACCGCTAAAAATAGCACACGCCCGAGCCATCTGACACAAACAAACATTCTTAGCGCCGAATGATCATCATAAAAACAATTACTATCTTGATGAAGGCCATTGCAAAATACGGATATTAATTCTTTAATATCCCTGATAATGTGCATTACACTCCAAAAAATGGCGGTTAACGTTCATGACTTTTGCCAAACATTATGTTCTGATCGCCAATGCAGAGGGTGTTCATGTGTTGGGCGCTGCGCTGTCCGATCTGGCGGAGAAAGTGCGAACAATAAATGAATGTAACGGGGTTCTGGTATTTCAGGACCGTGACACCCCCGCACGCTTCACATTCATCGAACGCTGGTCTTCTGCGGAAGCGTACAAGGAAGGAGCTTCAACGCTGGGCAGGAATGCCTTCCAGGCCGTTATAGAAAACATCGCGGTGCCGCCGGAGGTGCATTCGCTAGATAGCGTTGTTGCGCCTTAAAATCAGTTTCCTTCAAGAACCCGGGGACGACAAGCCTGCGCTTTTGCGGATACAACCGCGCGCCGCCAGCGCCCTTTGGGTTGCAACGGGAGCAATATCAACGAATCTGATTTTCGTCGAACGAACTCCCGTCGCCGTAAAAATACACACATTAAAGCAATTATAACAAATACATGGATTCATCCATCGTCATTCAATGCGCCCCGGGCCGTGCGAAACGCATCGATCGCTGCGGGAACGCCCGCGTAGATCGCAACCTGTAGCAAGATTTCCCGGATTTCCGTCTTCGTCACCCCGTTTCGTAACGCTCCGCGCACATGAGCAGTCAGTTCATGCGGCCGGTTGAGCACGCTCAACATCGCCACGTTGATGATGCTGCGCAGTCGAGGTGATAACTCCTCGCGCCCCCAAACCTCGCCCCAGCAGTACTTCGTGACGAGTTCCTGCAGGGGCATGTTGAAATCATCTGCCGACTTCAACGCGGCATCGACATAAGCATCGCCGAGAACCGCACGGCGGATACCGAGGCCCTTTTCCATCATATCTTCGCTCATGTCATTTCCCTTCGTAAGCGACGGCCCTGGCAGGCGCGGGCCGGACAAATTCAGCGTGCCAGGAACTCGGCCACCAGCGCGTTGAATTCATCCGGCCGCTCCCACTGCGCCCAGTGCCCACACTGCGAGAGCAGGTGCATATCGGCGTTCGGCATGGTCTTGAGCAATGTGAACGAGGAATCCCAAGGCACCACGCGATCGTCCTTGCCCCAGATAAGCAGCGTGGGATGGGTCAGCTGCTCCAGCGGCTCACGCCACAGGCTGTCCTGCGGACCGAACAGGTGCAACGGTGGATTGGCAAGCACCGACGGCGCGGTGGCCGACGCCATGCGTTCCTCGAGCAGTTCGTCGGTCAGACCAGATGTGTCGTGGATCAGGACTTCGAGCAGGGCCTTCATCTTGGCGACTGATGGCCCGTCCCCACGATAGAAGCCGAGCAGACGGAAGCCGCCCTCGGTCGGAGTGACGGTGACAGCGGGCTGGGTGCCGGCCGGCCCCATCAGGATCAGCTTATCCACCCGTTCCGGGTTGTCGAGCGCGAAGCGCAGCGACGTGGCGCCGCCCAGCGAATTGCCGACCAGGCTGGCCTTGGCGATACCCAGGGCATCGAGCAGGTCACGCAGCGCACCCGCCACGCACGCGAACAGTCCATCAGGCGCAGGGCGCGCATCGGACTGGCCGAAGCCCGGCATGTCGAAAACGATCACGCGATTGCCTGCCTGCGCCAGCGGGGCGATATTCTTGCGGTAATTGCTGTATCCGAACGCACCCGGCCCGCCGCCATGGATAAGGACGACAGGGTCGCCCTGACCTTCCTCAAAGTAGAAGACACGGCCGTTCGGGCTTTCCACGAACTGTCCGCTCGGCGCTTCATTTACTGGCATGGGGCAACCTTTCGATACTGACTTGAGGAGGGGTATTCGGATCACGTGACGATAGCGATGCGATGACGCGATCGCAGGGATGGCTTCGGGGCGGAGCCGGCGGATGCGAAACGCGCTGCACCGCCCCGAAGCCTGTGCCGGACGACCTACATGCGGAAGAGGAACTGGAGCGAAACCGTTCGCGGTAGCCCGGGAGTTCCGTCGATCAGCCCGGCAACGAGCGGTGCGGCAACCGCATAGTTCAGGTTCTTGCGGTTGAGGATGTTGCGGGCAACGAGCGCGATTTCCCAGCGCTTGTCGTCCCGGCCGATGGCAAGACGGCCGTTCAGTTTGCCGTACGGGTCTCCGGTCGGCGTGATCGCGGTCGTCGTTGTGCCGTAGCCGATCGAATCCGATTCCGGTGCGAACAACACGCGCGAACGGAATTCCAGATTGAGGTTCCCCGCGAAATGCAGGTCGTCGGAGACCGGCTTTTCGTAGTACATGTCGATGTTGCCGCTCCAGTCCGGCGCGTTGAGCGCATGAGTGCCGTCGGAACGGTTGCGGGTGTGTGCATACGTCACCGAAGCGCCCAATCGCAGTCCATCGGCGACCTGATAGCCCGCTTCCACTTCGGCGCCGCGCGAACGCACGTCCTGGATGAACAGCACCCACTTGCCACCGCGGAAGATCGCTTGCTGGAGATGGTTGAGGTCGGTGTTGAACGCGGTGATGTTCAGATAGCTGCGGCCGAAGCTGAGCTTTGCACCGCCTTCATACGTATAGGCGATTTCGTTGCCGTAGTCGGCCAGCGCTGGGCTGGTCGGCGAATTGAGATAAGCCCCGCCCTTCGTACCCTTGGACACCGACAGATAGAACATCATGTCGTTGGTCGGCTTGAACTGGATGCCGGCGGAACCATCGAACGTGGTCGACGATTTGCTCAGGGACGTCAGCGGATAGGGCGGGAAAACCACGGTGACGAGCGGTCCGGGCGCAGTCGTCTGGCGCAGGAACGTCGCCGAACGCTTTTCGTCCGTCACGCGCACGCCGGTAGTAAGCGTGAGCGACGGCGTGATCTGGTAGTTCGCCTGGCCAAACGCGGACAGTGCGCGGGTGCCAAGATCGAAGGTTTCGTGAAGTGCGCCCGGCAGAACTGCGGTTGACACCGCATCACGCAAGTAGCTCCAGTCCTCATGCATAAAGAAGCCGCCGAGGACGAAGTTGAACGGCTTTTCTGCTGGCGAGGTAATACGCAGTTCCTGGCTGTACTGCTTGGAACCCTGCGTGATCGGATCAGCCTTGGTATCCGCGCCCGGAAAAGCGTCCGCATCCCAGCGGCGGGCCTGGAAATACTGCGAATAGGCCGAAACCGACGTCAACACATAACCGTTGAGATCGTAGTTCAGCGTGGCGATCGCGCGCTGGCCGTTGATCCGGTCCTGTGTATCCCCGAAAGCGGGATCGCCAAGGCCGGTGCGATAGTCCAGCTTCGTCTCGAACTGGGTGTAACCCACCGCCACCGCCCGCTTGGCTCCGTTTCCATAAGCGTCGTTGACCTGCTCGAACGGCACGCCCAACCCGTTGTAGCGATAGGCTTGGTAGAGCAGCGTGGCATCGAAGTCCGGTGTCGGCTTCCATACCGCGACGACGCGGCCCGCAAGGCTGTTCGAACGGAGCACGTCGTTGCCGGTGACCACGTTTCTGATCCAGCCGCCCTGAAGGTTCGACTGGCCGGAGAAGCGAACCTTCAGCGTGTCACTGACCGGCACGTCGACACCCGCCTCGAACAGACGCGAACCCAGTGCGAAGTCATAGCTGGCAAGCATATTGAAACTGAAGTCGTCGCCCGGCTTGCGGGTAACCATGCTGATCGCGCCGAGGCTGGTGTTCTTCGCCAGCAGCGCGGCTTGCGTGCCCTTGATGATTTCCACCCGTTCCAGATCGAACATCGCCTGGTTGAATTCGACGCCGCGCCCTGCATAAGTGCCGTCGATGAACATGCCGACCGACTGTTCGAACACTTCGGCAGTACCATTGTTGGTGCCCAGGCCGCGCAGCTTGGGCGCGACGATGTTGTTACCGGTACGCTGGATGGTGATGCCGCTGCCGATCGCAGTAAGCGACGCGATATCGGTGATGCCCTTGGACTGAAGCATCGCGCCGCTTGCCACGGTCACGGTGATCGGCACGTCCTGCACCGATTCAGAGCGCTTGCGCGCAGTAACGACAATCTCGTTGATGCTACTCTCCGAAACCGGCTGCGCCTGATGCGGAGCGCTGGAGCGCCCCTGCTCCTGCCCCAGCGCGATGCCGGGCATCATCAACGCCGCGACCGCCACCGAACGTAGCAACCAGACATGACTGGTAACCATGGAACCCTCCTCCCCTTATTGATCTTTGCGGCAGGGCCTGCACGGTTCCGGTGACGATGACCGGGCGGCTCATGCGGTCGTGCCTGCAACCTTGCCCTAGGAAGAAATTGCGGGCGGCGGCACTCAACGACCGCTGATAGCCTCCATAAGCGAAATAAGCGTCCCTGCTTTCACAGGTGGGTCTTACGCTCCCGTTCACAGTCGAGGCGAGAGAAGTGACAATGAAGGCAGCCGATATATTCAACGTACGCGGGCGCAGGGCTTTCGTGACGGGGGCAGCCAGCGGCCTCGGGTTGGCGATGGCAACGGCGCTAGCCGAAAACGGCGCGCGTGTCGTGATGACCGATATCGATGCCGACCGGCTGGAAGACGCCCGCCGTAGCCTGGCCCGGGCCGGCGGGTCAGTAGAGACGGCGCGTCTCGACATCACGGACACCGATGCCATAGGCCAGGCTATTGATGCGGCGGCGAGCGCCATGGGCGGGCTGGATATCGTGCTTGCGAATGCGGGAATCTCCGGGGGGCCGGGGCCACTTACCGCTTCAGGATGCCTGGCCGGGCTGTCCATGGAACACTGGAACGCGATCCTCCATGCCAACGTTACCAGCGTTTTCGCGACGATCCGCGCCGCCGCACCGCATCTTGCCGCAAGCGGTCGGGGGCGGATCGTCGTCACCGCATCCACCGCCGGCATCCGGGCCGAGCCGCAGGTCGGCTACGTCTATACCGCGGGCAAGGCGGCAGTGGCTAATCTGGTGCGGCAGGCGGCGATGGAACTGGGGCGCCAAGGCACCGTCATCAACGCCATCGCGCCAGGGCCGTTCCGCACCAACATTGGCGGCGGGCGGATGCACGATCCGGCCTTCACCGAGCCGTTCGTCGCCCGCACCATGCTGGGTCGGCTGGCCGAGCCGCACGAGCTTGCCGGGCTGACCCTGCTGCTGACGTCGGACGCGGCGTCGTACATCACCGGGACCGTGATCCCGATCGACGGGGGTACTACGGCCTGGTGACGCTGGCGGAAGCGAATTCCGCCGCCTGCATTGCCCGCCACCTTTGCGCCCGCTCGGTGATCGCCTGCTTCAGCGCATCCACGAAACGCAGCGTGGCCGGGCTCGGCGGGCGGTCGGTGTGGTGGGCGATGCGCCATTCCCCATCCACCAGCGGATATGCGATCGGACGGGCGTCGTAGATGCCCGCAGCGATCTCCTCCAGGATCGTGATGGCCGGCACGATGCCGCACCAGTTCGCCCCGCGAAGGAATGCCAGCGTGGCGAGCAGCCCCTCTATCTCCACCACCCGCGCGGCGCAGATGGTGCCGTGCACCAGAGCATCGTTGATCTGCGCCGCGATCTGGCCTTTGGCGCGCGAGGCGATGCGGGGGCGCACCAGCCGCAGGTCCGTCATCTCGGTAAGCGACAGCGGGGCGAACCGCGCGCCCGGCAACGGCTGGCCCGAATAGAGCACCAGATCCATATCGAAGCCTGCCAGTTCACTTATCCACCAGTGCGCGGCCCCGGCGCCACCGATGATGAGGTCAACCCGGCCTTCTTCCAGCCAGCTTTCCAGCTGTGCGCCGCCCTCCATTCCCACCAGTTCGACGCCGGGATGAGCGGCCATGAAATGGGGCAGGATTTGCGGCAGCAGCGCCTTGCCCAGTTCAGGCGTGATGCCGAAACGGACCGTGCCGAAGATCGCGGTTTCGCGGCGGAGCGCGCGCACTCCTTCGACGGCGCCCTGTATTCCTTCCAGCGTGCGCTTGCAGGCATCAAACAGGTCACGGCCCGCAGGGGTGGTCTCAAGACCGGCAGGCGTGCGTAACAGCAATGGTATGCCCAGATCCCGTTCCAGGTCGCGGATCTTGCCACTGATGACAGGTTGCACGATGTTGACGCGCGCAGCCGCCGCCGCGAACGTACCTTCTTCCACCGCTGCCACGTAGTAGCGCATCATGCGGATGGTCAGCAGATGGCCGTCGCGTCCGCCCGCCTTCATGTCGCGGTCACCCGCAAGCGGCCCGGCTTTAGGCCCGACAGCGTGCGCAGCAGCATGTCCCGGAACAGCGAGGATGCGCGCGATAGCGGCACCTTGCTGTTGCTGACGCAATAAACCTCATAGCTGAGCGCGGGATACGCGATCGGATAGATATGAAACGCCGGGTCGTCCATTTCATCGATGATCCCGCTGACCGGCACGATCGCCGCCCATTCCGAGGCCCGCACGACACCCATGGTCGAGGCGAAGCCGTTGAGCGTCAGCAACCGCTCCACCCGGATCGCACCGCGCCGGATGTGATTGTGGACGAGCGCACCCAGAACATGTTCCTCCGACGTGGCGCACAGGTGCAAGCCGTCTATGGCGTCCAGCCGACACGGGGTCATCGCCGCGCCCGCGATGGGGTGGCCTGCCACCAGCATCAGGTCTTCCTCTATCGCGAATTCAATGCGCAGGCTGAGGCTGTCGGCGTCCCAGGCCCCGATCGCGAGGTCCAGGTCACCACGTTCGACCCCTTGCGTCAGGGTGCCACTGAACCCTTCGGAGACTTCGACCTCGACGCCGGGATACAGCTCCACGAATTCACGCAGGATCGCGGGCAAAACCGACTTGTTGAGCGCCGGCGGCATCCCGCAGCGTATCCGCCCGGTCAATCCGCCGCCGCGCTGGTCCATCAGGCGCGCTGGAACGCCGGACAGGCCCCGCATAACTGGCAACAGGTCATCGTAGAAACGCCGCCCGAATATCGTCGGCTGCACTCCGGTCCGCGACCGTTCGAACAGCGACACCCCAAGTTCCTGCTCAAGCTGCCCGATCTGGGCACTGAGCGCGGGCTGGGTAACGCCGAACTGCCGCGCGGCACGGGTGACGCTGCGCTGTTCGAGGACGGTCATGAAATAGAGGAGGGGAAGAATTTCCATCGCTTTGCCACCTCCCCTCCACGGTTCTTCGAACGGACCCTATTCCTTTCCCGCGCCGGGGGCCACTCCTGCTGGCCCAGCACAAAGGCCCGAATCTGCGCAGCGGTGACTCGGGGCTCTTCCAGGCTGACGAGGTGCCCGGTGCCGGGCATCTCGACATAGCGCGCCTGCGGCATCACGTCGGCCAGATCACGCATTGCGCCCGGCAGCACGCCATCCTCGCTCCCCGCAATCAGCAGGGCGGGCATGGCCACCGAACCGGCCCGGTCAAGGTAGGACAGCCCCTGGATCGCCCGCGCCCCGCCGACGAAGCCTTCGACGGCGGTGGCACGGATCATCGCACGGGTCAGTTCGCGGGCGGCGTCGTCCAACCGCGTCGGGGGGAACCAGCGATCGACCGTGGCGTCGGCCAGCGCCGCCATGCCGTCGTCACGGGCCATTGCGATGCGCGGCTCCCAGCTGTCGCGGAACGGCTGCGGCGCATCGGCCCGCATACTGAGCAGCGTCAGGCTCTGCACCCGCGACGGCGCGCGCAGGGCGGTGCCCAGCGCCGTCATCCCGCCGATCGACAGGCCGATGAGATGGCTGCGCGCGACACTCAGCGCATCCCAGATTGCAACGATATCGTCCGCCAGCCGATCAATCGCATAAGGCGCGGCCGGGGCGGAAGAACCACCGTGGCCACGCATGTCGTAACGCACGATAAAGAAATCGTCGGCCAGTTCCGCCGTTACCGCATCCCACAGGCGGATGTCGGTCATCAACGAATTGCTGAAGGTAAGCACCGGCGCGCCGCGACGCCCGGCCACGGTGACCTCAAGGGCAGCCCCGTCGTCCGTCCGGACCCTGACCCCGGTGCTTCCCGACCTCAGCCCCGCTGGCGTCATTCGGACACCGGCTCAAGGATCGTAACCGTCTGCTTTTCCAGGAGCGGGCCGTCCGTCTCCGACGCGGTCTTGACCACCTGCCATTCAGGATCGCCCTGAAACGCCGCCCAAGCCGAAGCGCGTGCGGCTTCGTCGGTGAACCGGGTCATGTAGTGCAGTTTGTCGGAAGTGCCGACGGGGCGAAAGATGCCCGTAACTTCGACGCCATGGCGACCGAAGAAGCGCAGCGTATGCTGGAGAAAGCGGTCCTGCACTGCATCGAGCTTGCCGGGAACGGCGTGGTACTGGCGATATTCCTGAATCATTCTGGATCTTCCCGCTGAAGGTTTCGCCGCCGTACATAATTGCCGTGGCCCCGCCCGCGCATCGCATGTTCGCTTATGATGGCCATAAGGGCGGACGGAGATCGATGCGCCCCGCCCCCGCCCTTCCTGCCGCACGTGCATCGCGGGCCGATATCTTATCGCGCCCATAACGAAAGACCGCGTTGTTCCGATGACGGGAGTCCTCGATCCAGAACCCGAACCTCGGGACATGGAAGCAGGTCATGCAGCCAAGATCAGAAATCATCACCATCAAAGACGTGAAAATCCGTGTGCAGCGGGCAGGAAGTGGAGCACCCCTGCTGTTTCTTCATGGCGCAGGCGGCGTGCCTGCCTGGTTGCCGGTGCTGGACAAGCTGTCCGACCAGTTCGACCTGATCGTTCCCGATCATCCGGGCTATGGCCAGTCTGACACCCCGCCCTGGTTGCGCGGCATGAACGACATGGCACTCTACTATCTCGATTTCATCGAACAGCTCGGTTTCGAGAGGATCGACGTGGTGGCCACCTCGATCGGCGGCTGGATCGCGGCGGAAGCCGCCGTCCGGGACCGCAGCCGGATCGGAGCGATGACGCTGATCGCTCCGGCGGGCGTGCGTGTGAAGGGCATCTCCGCCGCCGACAACTTCATATGGGACACGCAGGAGCACGCATACGGCCTCTATTCCAGCAAGGCGATCGCAGAGGCGGTGCTAGCGGCGCCGGTGGCGCCGGAAATGGCTGACATCCAGCTGAAGAACCGCTTCGCTACGGCACGGCTGGGCTGGGAACCGCGCCTGTTCAACCCCGATCTCGAACGCTGGTTGCCGCGCCTGCGCCTGCCCGTCCAGGTGCTGTGGGGCGAGGACGACCAGTTGCTTCCGGCCGCTTATGCGAAAGCGTGGGAAGCCCAGCTTCCCGACGCAACCGTCCAGACCATCCCCGCTGCCGGGCACCTGCCGCACGTAGAGCAGGCCGACGCGGTCTATTCCGCCATCATGTCGTTCCACGGGAGAGCCTGACGTGCAGTTCTATGCCTTCCACCTGATGCCTTACCGGCACCTCGATCTCGAAAACCGCGCCGGGCACCGTTCGTCCTGGGTAGTGCTGCCCAACGAGAACTATGACCCCAAGCTGGGCTCCGCGCTCTATCGCGAATATATCGAACAGCTGCTCTATGCCGCCGACCTCGGGTTCGACGGGGTCTGCGTGAACGAACATCACCAGACCGCTTATGGCATCATGCCCGCGCCCAACGTGATCGCCCCGATCCTGGCCGAGCGGACGCGCGGGACCGATGTGCGCATCGGCGTGATCGGCCGCGCCCTGCCGCTGGTCAACAATCCGCTCCAGATCGCCGAGGAATACGCGATGCTGGACAACCTTTCGGATGGTCGCCTGATCGCCGGGTTCGTGCGCGGGATCGGCGCGGAGTATCACTCCACCGGCGTCAACCCGATCTACTCGCACGAGCGTTTTCACGAAGCCCACGACCTCATCATCCAGGCGTGGACCCAGCCCGGCCCCACGTCCTACGAAGGCGATCACTACAACTTCCGCTATGTGAACACCTGGCCGCGCCCGGTGCAGCAGCGTCACCCGCCGATCTGGATCCCCTCGCAGGGGTCGTCCGAGACGATCGAGTGGGCCTCCGCCGCCGAGCGTCGCTATCCGTTCATCATGACGTTCAGCCCGGCGGAATCGGTGGTGCGCTATCACAACATCTACCGCCAGCAGGCCGAACGCCACGGCTACGAAGCAAGCGGCGGCCAGCTCGGATGGTGCGCGCCGATCTATGTCGCAGAAACGGACGAACAGGCCGAACGCGAAGCCCGCGTGCATATCGAGCGGCTGTTCAACGAATTCCTCTACATGCCACCCGAAATGCTGTTCCCGCCGGGCTACACGTCGATGGCGTCGATGAAGGCGGTCATGGCGATGCGGCAGGGCATGGCGGTGGAACGCCAGACGTTCGAAAGCCTGATGGAAAAAGGCACGTTCGTTTGCGGCAGTCCCTCCACTGTGGTCGACCAGATCGCTTCGATTCAGCACCGCACGGGCTTCCAGCAGCTGTGCTGCATGATGCAATTCGCCACTCTGCCCGACGAACTGGCGCGCAAGAACATCCAGATGGTCGCCGAAGAAGTGCTGCCAAAACTCCGGTCGCTGTGACCGGCCGGGGGGAGGGGCAACCACCCGCCGTCCCTTCCCCCGTTCAACCGATGCTACAAGAGGAATCCCATGCGCGGATTGATGCAGGATCGCCAGTTGCTCGTCAGCGGACTGCTTGAACACGCCGAGCGCCACCACCCCTTGCGCGAAATCGTAACGCGACGGCCTGATGGCTCGATCCACCGTTACGGCTTTCGGGAGGCTGGAACACGCGCGCGGCGGCTGGCATCCGCGCTGATCGCCCATGGCATCGCACCGGGGGATCGTGTCGGCACGCTGGCGATGAACAGCTACAGGCACCTCGAACTCTACTACGGCATTTCGGGCGTGGAAGCTGTTCTGCACACCATCAACCCGCGCCTGTTCGAAGAGCAGATCGTCTACATCGTCAACCATGCCGCCGACCGTCTTCTGTTCCTAGATGCGGCGTTTGCACAGACGGTGGCAGGCCTGGCGGATCGTCTGCCCGATATCGAAGCTTACGTGCTTCTGGGCGAGGCCGACGAAGTGGCACTGGCCCGCGCCTTCCTGCCCGATGCGATCGACTACGAGGAGTTCATCGCTGCCGGCGATCCGGCGCATGTCTGGCGCGAGTTCGACGAACGCGCCGCCGCGGCGCTGTGCTATACTTCGGGCACCACGAACAACCCCAAGGGCGTCCTGTATTCGCACCGCTCCACCGTGCTGCATGCGCTGGGTGCCTGCCGGACCGACAGCTTCGGCGTCGGCTGCTTTGACGCCTTGCTGGCGCTGCCGCCAATGTTCCACGCGAACGCATGGGGCTTTCCCTATATCGCCGCACTGGTTGGCGCGAAGCTGATCCTGCCCGGACCGCGTCTCGACGGCGCCAGCGTGCAACAGCTGATCGAAGCCGAAGGCGCGACCTTCACCGTCGGCGTGCCCACCGTCGTCACGATGCTGCTGGACCACTTGCGCGCCAGCGGTACCCGGATCGACAGCCTGACCCGCATGGCGATCGGCGGCTCCGCCGTGCCGCGAGCGCTGATGGAGGCGATGGAGCAGGAGTACGGATGCACGATCCAGCAGCTCTGGGGCATGACCGAGACAAGCCCGCTCGGCACCATTGCCGTGCCTACCCCAGAAATCGACGCGCTCGATCCTATCCGGCGCCGCGAAGTGCTGGCGCAGCAGGGTCGCCTGCGCTGGGGGCTGGACCTGAAGGCGGTCGGCCCCGATGGCGCCGAACTGCCGCGCGACGGAGAAAGCGCTGGCGACCTGATGGTGCGCGGCTTCTGGGTCGCCAGCGGCTACTTCGGCGGCCACGGGGACCGAACCGATGCCCAGGGCTGGTTCCCCACCGGGGACATCGGAACGATCGACGCCGCCGGCTTCCTGCGCATCACCGACCGTGCAAAAGATCTCATTAAGTCCGGCGGCGAATGGATCGGATCGGTCGAAATCGAGAACATCGCCTGCAACTGCCCCGGCGTGTCGCAGGCGGCGGTAATCGGCGTTCATCACCCCAAGTGGGAGGAGCGCCCACTGCTGCTGATCGTGCCCGGCCCCGATGCGGCGCTGACGGCGGAGGCGGTGCTGGATCATATCCGCCCGCACCTTGCCCGATGGTGGCTCCCCGATGCAGTGGTGTTCGTCCCTTCTCTGCCACAGACAGCCACGGGCAAGATCCTCAAATCCGCCCTGCGCGACACCTATTACCAGCACCTGGTCGAAAATCAGCTCGCCTGACGCGAAAGGCTCCAGCCATGCCTGTTCTCTCTCACATCACCGCGTTTCCCGCCCTGTCCGCGAAATGCGCCACCGTGGACCGCGCCCTCGCCGCGCTGGCGAGCGGAGAGATCGTCATCCTGCACGACGATACTGCCGACGTGCCCTGCGCCTACATGATGGCGCTGGCCCACGCGACCACCGACCGCACTGTCAACATCATGGCGACGCAGGCGCGCGGCATTCTTTCGCTGGTGCTGTCGCCCGGGCAGGCGCAACGGCTGGGCCTGTCGCCTCAGGCGCGCCGCCATGCCCGCCGGGACACCCCCTGTTACCTGACCTCGATAGAAGCCGCCGTTGGCGTTACAACCGGCATTTCCACGTCTGACCGTGCACATACCATCCGGACGGCCGTCGCTCAGGCAGCCGATCACACCGACATCGTCAGTCCAGGTCACATCTTTCCCATGATCGCCCAACCGTCGCAGCCAGACTGCATCGCCGGATTAGTGACGCAAATCGCCGCAGCGGCAAGTGGACAGCCCGCTGCGGTACTCTGCCTGATTCTGAACGCACAAGGCGACCTTCTGCAAGCCGACGATGCGGAGGCCTCCGTTGCCACTGCAGGCTTTCGCATATTGCCCCTCTCGCGATGGCGACAACGGCATGGACATTAACCTGTGGCGTGAAGCCTGCCTTATCGATGGCGTCTGGGAGGACAGCGTCCACAGGATAGCTGTTCGCAACCCCGCGACGGGGAAAACCATCGGCCATGTTCCGAACTTCGGAGGCGAAGAGACCTTCCGCGCGGTGACCGCTGCTGCGCGAGCGTTGCCGGGCTGGAGAGACCGACCGGCGCGTGATCGGGCAAACGTGCTGCTGCGTCTTCATGCGCTGATGCTGGAGCACTGCGATGCGCTGGCAGACATACTGACGCGGGAGCAGGGCAAGCCACTTGCAGAAGCGCGGGACGAAATCATGTATGCCGCCGCCTTCGTCGAATGGTTCGCTCAGGAAGCACGGCGCATCCATGGTGAGATACTGGCCCCCAACGCGCCGGACCGACGGCTTATGGTCCTGCGCCAACCAGTCGGTGTGGTTGCCGCGATAACGCCCTGGAATTTCCCGGCTGCGATGCTGACGCGGAAGATCGGGCCTGCACTCGCTGCCGGATGCACCATCGTCGTCAAACCATCCGAAGAAACGCCATTCAGCGCCTTGGCTTTGGGGGCTCTGGCCGAGGCTGCGGGGGTACCCGCCGGCGTGCTCAACATCCTGACCGGCGATGCCCGGGCCATCGGCACGGTAATGACGGACAGCCCGAAGGTCCGCAAGATCAGCTTTACCGGATCCACGTCGACCGGGGCATTGCTGTACCGTCAGTCGGCCACGACAATCAAGAAACTCAGTCTCGAACTCGGTGGCAACGCCGCCATGATCGTCTTCGACGATGCGGACCTGGATGAAGCCGTTGCAGGCACCATCAGCGCCAAGTTTCGCAATGCGGGACAAACCTGTGTCAGCATCAACCGCATTCTGGTGCAGCGCGGCATCCATGCCGAATACGTGCGCCGTCTGGCGGCCGCTATGGCCAGGCTTCGGGTGGGCGAGGGCCTGCACCCCGAAACGACCATTGGCCCACTCATCAACGAACGCGCGGTACGCAAGGTCGAAACGCATATCGCCGATGCGTTGGAAAAGGGAGCAGCCCTTGCCATCGGCGGACACCGTCATCCCTTGGGCGGCCTCTTTCATGAACCCACCTTGCTGGATGCCGTTACCCCCGCCATGCTGGTCGCGCAGGAAGAGACCTTCGGACCGGTGGCTGCCGTGCAAATCTTCGATGAAGAGGCCGAAGCCATAGCGCGCGCCAACGACACGGACACCGGCCTGGCGGCATACTTCTACACGCGCGATCCCCGGCGCATCTGGCGCATGAGCGAAGCGTTGGAAGTTGGCATGATCGGCGTCAATACCGGCATGATTTCGACCGAAGTGGCGCCGTTCGGCGGCATCAAGACGTCCGGCCTGGGCCGAGAAGGTTCCCGTCATGGGATCGATGACTACTTGGAATTCAAGTATGTCTGCCAAGCGGTCTGATGCGCCCGATCGGTCAGCAAATCTTGGATAGGGAGAAGTATTGATGCGCAGGCGCTGGCTGATAACCGGATGTGACAGCGGCTTTGGCCGCATGCTTGCCGAGGAAGTCGTTGATCGCGGGGACTGTGCAGTTGTTACAGTGCTCGAAGATGGGGCCGCCGACGACCTGGTGGCTGCCTATCCCGATCAGGTGCTCCCGGTGCTCATGGATTTGCGCAGCGCAGAACAGATCAATGCAGCCGTCAAAACCATGATCGGTTGGTGCGGCGGTATTGACGTGCTGGTCAACAACGCGGGGTACGCCCTGATCGGATCGGTGGAAGAAACGCCAATGGCAGACGTCCGTGCCCTCTTTGAAGTGGATTTCTTCGGAGCGCTTGCGATGATCCAGGCAGTGCTGCCAGTTATGCGCCAAAGCGGCGGCGGTCACGTTATCAACATATCCTCGACCGCCGGGGTCCGCCCGGTGCCCGGAATGGCATTCTACGGCGGGGCAAAGGCCGCGCTAAGCCATCTGTCCGAAACCGTGGCACAGGAAGGCGCGCCTTTCGGCATCCGAGCCACGGCGATAGAACCGGGCGCGCACCGGACGCGGGCAATCGGCCTGCTTCGCCTGCCGACCGCAGCCAGTCCGGTTTATGCAGCCACGGTAGGCATGACACTATCGTATTTTGAAAATCTGGCGGGCAAGGAGCCAGGCGACCCGCGCCTTGCCGCGAAGGCGATTTTAACGATCGTCGACAACCCCGCTCCACCGGCTCGCCTGCCGCTGGGCGTGGACGGCTTCGAAGCTGCGCAAGGCCGGCTCGCGGCTCGACACGAAGAACTGCTGGCCTGCGAAAGCCTGTCTCGCTCCACTTGGGCGGGGACCTGAAATCAGAGCCGTTCCTGCGCGTCTTGTCGGAATAGTCTGAGGAAATACCGCGTAAACTTCTGGGCGTCCTGATCAATTTGCGAGGCCGATTCTGCCGGTGAAGTCGTCACGACACCCCAGAGTTTCCGGCTTTGATCGCTGTTGCACAAACCGATCAGCAGACGCGCCATCGACAAGCTCCCCTCGTCAACCAGGGTGCCCGCAGCGATGTGCTTGTCCAGAAAATTCGCAAGAAGCCTTTCGACATGGCGAGCGGCCCGGTCATAAAACACCTTCCCCAATCCGGGAAAGTGGCCACTCTCCGCCATCACCAGGCGCCACACGGCCAGAACGTCCGGTAAGGCCAGCCGGTTCATGAACGCGCGACAGAATGCCTGCAAGGTAGCCTCAAGATCTTCGGACGTGACAAGCGAGCCTTCCAGCTGTTCGCGCACTTCCAGCGTCACATCCTCAATCACGCTTGCGAAAAGCTCTTCCTTGGATTTGAAGTAATCCCACAGTGTCGATTTCGATCCGCCGAGCGTTTTAAGCAAGCCTGACATCGAGGTCGCGGCATAGCCATCGTCAAGAAACGAGCGCCGTGCTGCTGTCAGAATGGCTTGCCTGCGAAGAAGTTTTCGCATCTCCCGCTTGCTCTCCGACGTCGAGATTCTCGCCACCCGGTCATGCTTGCCGCATGCCCCCGAAGTCCTCAGTCCCTCCATTGGCCACCTTCGATCAATCATTTGGCCCCAAAAGAGGCGACCGACCCGCCGGACAGGACCGCACCGCCATCGCACGTCACGATCGCGCCGGTCATGTAACGGGCGCTGTCAGTGGACAGAAACACCGCGAGTTCCGCGATATCCCACTTCTGGCCATAACGCTGCATCGGGATCGTGGCGATCAGCGCGGCTTCCGTCTCCGGGGTTGGGGTCAGGCGGCTCATACCTTCGGTACCTTCGATCGGTCCGGGCGCGATGGCGTTCACCCGCACCCCCACCGGCCCCCATTCCAGCGCAAGACACTGGGTCAGCATGTTGATGCCCGCCTTCGCCGCGCAGGCGTGGACCTGGTTCAGCGTCGGCTGCACCGCCTGCGCCGCCGTCACCGCGATCAGCGATGCGCCGGGTTTGCGCAGATGATCGTAGCTGGCGCGAAAGACGTTGAACGTACCCAGCAGATCAATGTCCACCACGGTCTTGAAGCCGTTGGCAGACAGTTGCGCTGCCGGGGAGATGAAGTTGCCTGCGGCGCCGGATAGCACCACGTCGATCGCGCCCCAACGCTGCACGGTCGCCGCCATGGCGGTTTCGACGGCGGCATAATCGCGCACGTCGGCGGCAAAGCCGATCGCGTCGTACCCGGCATCGCGCAGGCCTTGCGCGGCGGCCTCTATCTTGTTCGGCGACCGGCTTATGAGCGCCACTTTCGCACCCGCCGCCGCAAAGCCATGCGCGACGCCCAGATTGATGCCACTCGATCCTCCCGCAACGAAGGCGACCTTTCCGGCCAGGGCTTCCGTCGCCAGTGCCGATGCGCCTGTTGCCTGTTCTGCGCTCATCCCTGTTTCCTTTTCCTTGTTGCTGTAAGCGCGCTCAGGCGCAGCCGGTGACGCCGCCATCGACCGGAATCTGCGCACCCGTCACGTAGGCGCCCGCCCTCGCGCAGAGGAACACCAGAAGCCCGCCGATATCGTCCGCCGTTCCCATGCGTTGCAGGGGAATGCGCGCGAGAATCGCCGGGTCGACGGCATCGTGGGTGCGCAAGTGCGCGGTCATCCGCGTCGGGAAGTATCCCGGCACGATCGTGTTGACCGTGATCCCCTCGCCCGCGAGGTCCGCCGCCAGTTCGCGGCCCAGCATATGAACCGCCGCCTTGCTGGCCGAGTAGCTGTAAGCGCTTAGCCGCTCCACTTTCACCCCGGCCACGGAGCCGATGTTGACCACCCGCGCCGGATCGCCCGGACGGGCGGCGGCCTTCAGCAGTGGCAGCAGTTCGCGCACCAGTGTAAAGGGCGCCTGCACGTTCACCGCCATCAGATCGGGCCAGGCCTTGTCCGCGAAGCTTTCCAGCGGACTGCCCCAGGTCTTGCCCGCGTTGTTTACCAGAATGTCGCAGCGTCCGACCTGTTCGGCGTAGCGGCGAGCAAGTTCGACGGCGGCTTCGGGCGTCGCCAGATTGCTGGCGATCGCGGCGCAGGGACCAAGAGCGCCCATCTGCGCCGCCGCTTCCCGCGCCGCATCCGCCTTGCGCGATGTAACGACCACCGACGCACCGGCCCGCAGCAGGGCCTCGGCCATCATCCGGCCCAGCCCCTGTGCGCCCCCGGTTACCAGTGCGGTCTTGCCCGCAAGACTGAACCAATCGGTCATCGCGGTACGTCCCCAAACAGAGGCGCCCGTTTCTGCGCGGCGGCCGTCAGCGCCTCGCGGTGATTGGCTGAGGCGAGCAGCATCTGCTGTTCCGCCGATTCCGCCAGCAGGATTTCGCGGGCGGATGCCGACGGATCGGCATTGAGCAGCCGCTTGGCCGCGCGCAGCGCGTCGGGACTGCTGGCGGTCAGTTCGCGCGCAAGGTCCATCGCTGCAGCCAGCGGGTCCGCCGCCACCCGCGTTACAAGGCCGAGCCGTTCCGCCTCCTCTCCACCGATGCGCCGGCCCGAAAACACCAGTTCGCGCGCAACGTCATCGCGCACCAGTCCGCGCAGCAGGGCGATCCCGGCAACGTCGGGCACCAGGCCCCAGCGCGCCTCCATCAGCGCGATGTCGGCATCGGGCGCGGCAATGCGGATGTCTGCGCCCAGCATCAGTTGGCAACCGCCGCCATAGGCGACCCCGTGGACGGCGGCGATCACCGGCACCGGGCACTGCCGCCAGCCCCAGGCGATCTGCTGGAACAGGTTCGCATCACCATGCGTACGCGTGGCAAGGTCACCGAGTTGCGGCGCGCTGGCCAGGGCTTTCAGGTCGATCCCCGCGCAGAAGCCCCGGCCTTCTCCGGAAAGCACCGCGCAGCGCACGTCGGCGCGCGCCCCGATATCCTCGATCGCCGCCGCGATGGCTTCGAACATCGCGACATCCAGCGCGTTGAGCTTGTCCGGGCGGTTCAGCCGCACCGATGCGACCCCGCCTTCCACCGTCACGACGACCCGGCTCATGATCCCCTCCCTTGTCCCCACCGGCTCAGAGTGAACGTCCGATCACTTCCTTCATGATCTCGCTGGTCCCGCCGTAGATGCGGGTGACGCGGGCGTCGCGCCACAGGCGGGCGATCATGTATTCGTTCATGTAGCCCGCGCCGCCGTGAAGCTGCAACGCCGTGTCGACCACCCGCCCCAGCATCTCGGTGTGCCACAGCTTCGCGGAAGACGCCTCGACCGCCGTCAGTTCCCCGCGCAAGTGGCGCGATAGCGCCCAGTCGACATGCGCCCAGCCCACCTGCAACTGCGTGGCCATGTCTGCCAGTGTGAAACGCGTGTTCTGGAACTGGATCACCGCCTGGCCGAACGCCTTGCGATCGCGCGTGAAGGCCAGCGCCTCATCGAAGGCGCGCTGCGCGGAGGCCTGCGCCGACACCGCGATCGTCAGGCGTTCCTGCGGAAGCTGGCTCATCAGGTAGCCGAAGCCCTGGTTTTCCACGCCAAGGCAGTTCGTCACCGGCACCCGCACGTCCTCGAAGAACAGTTCTGACGTATCCGCCGAATGCTTGCCGATCTTGTCGAGGTTGCGACCGCGCTTGAAGCCCGGGGTATCGGCATCGACGAGGATCAGCGAAATTCCCTTGCCGCCGCGCTCCGGATCGGTCTTGGCGACGACGATGACGAGGTCCGCCAACTGGCCGTTGGTGATGTAGGTCTTCGACCCGTTGATGACGTAGTGGTTGCCGTCACGCCGCGCAGTCGTGCGTACCGCCTGAAGATCGGACCCGGTGCCCGGCTCGGTCATCGCGATGGCGGTAATGATATCGCCCGCGATCATGCCCGGCAGATACTTGCGCTTCTGCTCTTCCGACCCGTAAATCTCGATGTATTCCGCGACGATATCGCTTTGCAGGTCAAGACTGACAGAAGAACCGGCATAGGACATTTCCTCGTCGACGATGGCGTTGTATCCATAGTCGAGGCCGAGCCCCCCGTACGTTTCCGAAACCGTGGGGCACAGCATCCCGGCGTCGCCGCAGGCTTTCCAAAACGCGCGGCTGGCAATGCCTTCCTCCTCGAACTTTTCGAGATTGGGCAACAGTTCGCGTTCCAGCACCTTGCGCACAGAATCGCGGAACATCTCGTGCTCCTTGCCATAGGCGGTGCGGTTCGAGGTATTGAGCACGGCTTTCTCTCCAGTCGGCGAATTTATTCAAACGCTTTATCTGATCGCACTAAACATGCTTCGCTGCGCGCTGCAAGGTACAAGTTGACCGATAACGTTTCCGGATCAATAGCGGCAGAGTTTCGTATTGGACCGGCCGGCGTGGACACGCCTAATCTGGCCTCGACAGCCCGGTCAAACCGGCAGGCAATGGGACAAGGATACCGACCATGTGGAGCTTTCAGACCGAGCCCGATTTCCAGCAGGAACTGGACTGGATCGAGAATTTCGTGCGGGAGAAGGTCGAACCGCTCGACCATATCCTCGGCAGCCAGTGGAACATCCATGACCCGCGTTTCGAAAGACTGGTTCGCCCGCTCCAGCAGGAGGTGAAGGCGCGCGGGCTGTGGGCCTGCCACCTCGGCCCGGACCTTGGCGGCAAGGGATACGGCCAGCTCAAGCTGGCGCTGATGAATGAACAGTTCGGGCGATCACGCTTCGGTCCGATCGTATTCGGTTCTCAGGCGCCCGACACCGGCAACTCCGAAATTCTTGCGCACTACGGTACGCCGGACCAGAAGCGGCGCTATCTGGAGCCGCTGCTGGACAACCGCATCGTCTCCTGCTTCGCCATTACCGAACCGCAGGGCGGCGCCGACCCGCTGGGCTTTACCATGACGGCGGTGCGCGATGGCGACGACTGGGTGCTGGACGGCGAGAAGTGGTTCGCGTCCAACGCCCGCTTCGCCAGTTTCTATATCGTCATGGCCGTGACCGACCCCGACGCCGCCGATCCTTATCGCCGCGCCTCCATGTTCATCGTCGATGCGGCGACGCCGGGGATCGAGATCGTGCGCAACTACAGCTTCCACGGAGAACCCGAGGACGTCCACGGGCACTTGCGCTGGACCGGGGTGCGGGTGCCCGCCGAAAACATGCTGGGCGATCGCGGCGAAGCGTTCGTGGTGGCGCAGGTGCGTCTCAGCGGTGGCCGGATGCACCACGCGATGCGCACGCTGGCCGAAGCGACCAAGTGCTTCGACATGATGTGCGAACGCGCGCTGTCACGCACCACGCGCGGGGTGCCGCTGTCCACGCTCCAGATGGTGCAGGAAAAGATCGCCGACAGTTGGGTGCAACTGCGCCAGTTCCGCCTGCTGGTGCTGGAAACCGCCTGGCTTTCGGATCAGGCGGAAGACTGGAAGGCGGTGCGCAAGAACGTGTCAGCGGTAAAGTCGATCATGCCCAGAGTGCTGCACGACATTTCCGAGCGCGCCTTGCAGATCCACGGCTCGCTGGGGCTGTCCACGCAGATGCCGTTCTCCGACGCGCTGGTGAATTCCTACCACGTCGGACTGGCCGACGGGCCTACCGAGGTCCACAAGCAGGTCGTCGCCCGGCAGGTGCTGCGCGATTATGCGCCGGCCAACACGATGTTTCCAGGCTACATGCGGCACCTCCTCGAAGAACGGGCGGAGGAACTCTACGGCACCGCGGAGTGAAGCATCGGGCGCGCTGGTCCGGCGCGCCCGACATTATCAGCCTTATCCCGGCCCAGCCCATGACGGCGGACGTCGACGGCCTCAGCCGTGGCAGTAGCGGGTCGTCACCGCATCGAGCGTGCGGTCATACGACGCCACTTCGCCTGCGCTGAGGAAACCCTGCTTGCGGGTGAAGCCGTTCGCACCGGCCTTCACGCCCTCGACCTGCCGGTAAAGACGGTTCGCTTCCTTCTGCGATAGCATCCCGGCCTTCTTCGCGGTGCTCAGATCGGCCTGGACTATGTTGGCGCGCATGGCGATATGGGCCTGCCGGGTGTCGGTGATCGAACCGCCTGTCTGGCCATTCAGCGCGTGCTGCGCCGTCAGGTCGCAACTGGGAAACTGGCGAATGAACGCCGGCGCATGGTCATGCGAATGGGCATTTGCCGGCGATGCCGAAGCCATGGAAAGAAACGCCGCCGAAAGCGAAAGGGCAGCCGTCACAAAAAGCTTCATCGCGCACTCCATCGTCATGCCGGTTATCGGCGAAGCTGACGACGATCATTCATACTGATCCCAAATTAACCCTCGCTGACGGGCATTTACGTCCGCTTCAGCCGACCAGAAGCGCATCGCGAACGGCAGCCCGGCGGGCATTGGTCAAGCCTGTCTCGGCCTCCAGATAGGCGTCGACGTCGCCGTACTTGCGCTCGATATAGGCGTAGGCCATCGCCAGCAGGCGCCGGTCCACACCGACGATCATCGCCAGGCTGGCATCGGGCATGGCGCGTCCCAGCATCTTGCGGAACAGGCGGCGACCGGCGACCATCTCGCGCTCACCCACGCGGTTGGCGGTTTCCAGATAGTCGGCGAAGATCCGCTCCCGCGGGACGCCCAGCGCATGCAGGAGCATCGCGATGACCACGCCGGTACGATCCTTGCCCGCCGAACAGTGAACCAGCACCGGGTCGGCCTGCGTCGCCAGTTGCGCGAACAGTTCGCTCAGCGCGGGCGCAACGCCCAGCGGAAGCTGACGATAGACCTCTTCCATAAGCGCGGTCACGGCTTCGGGGCTGCTGTCGTCATGCAACCGCGCAAACACCGAACCGCCCGCACGCACGTCCGCACCGATATCGAACTGGCGAACGCCAACGCCGCGCGCGGTCCAGAAGGCGTTAGGCCGCTGCGCGCTTTCCGAAGCGCTGCGCAAGTCGAACACCACGCCGATCCCGCACGCATCGATCGCGGCGATATCCACCGCATCGGGCTCGAAGACGAGGTTGGACCGGAATACCCGCCCGGCCCGGACCCGCGTGCCGCCTTCGGCTTCGATCCCGCCGATGTCGCGGAAATTGGCGGCACACTGCAGGATGATGCCCTGCGGGGCGGCCATCGGATCAGGCGGTGAAATCAATGCACAGCTTCCCGATATGCAATTGCGATTCCAGCGCGCGGAACGCGGCGGGCACGGCGTCGAAGCCAAATACCTCGCCGACCTGCGGCCGCATCCCGGCAGCGCTGATGGCCGCGCACATATCCTCGAACATCGCGCGGCTACCCACGGAAATGCCGTGCAGATGCAGGTTCTTGCCGAAGATCGCGGGCATCAGCAATTCGGTGGAACGCCCGCCCAGCACGCCGATGATGACGATGTGACCATCGATCGCCGCCGCCGCTATCGACTGGTTGATGGTGCCCGAGCCACCCACTTCGACAACGACCCGCGCACCCTTGCCCCCGGTGAGGTCCAGCACCGCACGGCCCCACTCGGGCGTCTCGCGATAATTAAGGACATGGTCGGCGCCCAGTTCGCGAGCGCGCTCCAGCTTGGCGTCACTGGACGACGTGGCGATGACGGTCGCCCCGCGCATCTTCGCGAACTGAAGCGCAAAGATCGATACGCCGCCGGTGCCCTGTACCACCACGGTATCACCGGCTTGCAGGTCCGCCTCCACCATCAGCGCGCGCCACGCGGTCAGCCCGGCGCACGGCAGCGTCGCCGCCTCCACCCAGGACAGGTGCGCCGGCACTGCGCTCGCCGCGTCGGCCGATGTGACGACGATGTCCTGAAGCACGCCCGGCGTGTTCGCCGAACCTCGACCGAAACGCCTGTTCTCATCGGAGGGTCTGCCGTCTGCCCAGTCGAGGAAGAACGTCGGGCACACCCGATTTCCCACCGCGAAGCGGCTGACGCCCTCACCCACCGCGATTACTTCACCGGCGCCATCCGACAGCGGAATCTGCGGCAAGGCGCCAAACGGCGTCTTGTTCAGCACGGTCACGTAGTCGCGATAATTGAGCGCGGCGGCGCGCATGCGGATGGCCATCTCGCCCGGTCCTGGCGCGGGCGGATCGGCGCGTTCGACCTTGCGCAAGCAATCGATGCCCCAGGCCTCCTGAACTTCCCAGACCCTCATGTCAGCCTTCTCCTTCGTTGCCGATCCATCCCGGCGTCGGAAGGCCCGGTCACGACGCAGTGTGCGCCGTGGCCGGGCCTCGCCTTCCCGTCAGGTGTGGCTGTATGCCTTTCAGTGGCGGGCCAGGAATGCGCCGACGATTTCGTTGAATTCGTCCGCCCGTTCCCACTGCGCCCAGTGACCGCACTTCGAAAATACATGCAAATCCGCATTCGGAATGCGCTTGAGCAGGATGAACGCGGCGTCCAGCGGCAGCACCCGGTCTTCCTGCCCCCAGATCAGCAGGGTCGGATGTTCCAGCTTGTCGATATCTTCGCGCCACAGGTCATTGCGGGTATTGTGCGCCTGCCCACGCAGCGGCGGATGGGCCAGGGTTTCCGGCAACGTGGCGGTTTTCAGGCGTTCTTCCACCAGTTCGCGCGTGATGGTGGAGCGATCGTAGACGAGCAGGTCGATGACCTTGTCCAGCTTCTCCAGCGTCGGCCCCTCCCCTTCATAGAAGTTCAGCATCCGCCAGAGTCCCTCGGTCGGGAACGTCGACGTGGCGGGGAGGCTGCCGCCCGGTCCCATCAGGATCATCTTGTCGACGTGCGCCGGGGAATCGAGCGCAAGCCGCAACGCGGTGCCGCCGCCCAGCGAATTGCCAACAAGACTGGCCTTGCCGACGCCAAGATGGTCGATCAGCTCGCGGGTCGCTTCCGCCGCGGCGCCGAACAGGCTGCCATCAGGGGATTCGCGGTAGGCCGACTGCCCATAGCCAGGCAGATCGATGATGACTACATGGTTTCCCATCGCCGCCAGCGGCTCCAGATTGCGGCGATAGTTGCTGTAGCCATACGCGCCGGGACCGCCGCCATGAATCAGGATCACGGTCGGGCCAGTGCCCGCTTCATGATACGCCACTCTCCCCTTGGGGGAATCGACGAACTTGGTTTCTGGGATATCTCCGGACATCGCTATCTCCTTGGAATTCTTAAGTGTCTGAGTCGATTTGCAACCACTGCGCCAGATCATATTATCAAAGCGTTTGACTAAACAAAGAAAAATTATTCAGGCACGGTTGCTGGCAATGACCCGCCCCCGGCGCTCGGCTATTTCGTCGGCAGTGACCGTGGCGTTGCGCCTTTCGGCATGATCTCGCTCATACTTCAGCGCCTCGCCCAGCGGCATCGCCAGCCCGTCGTCGATCAGCGTGCGGTAGGCCTGGACCATCGTCGGTGACTGCACGGCAATCTCGTGCGCCAGCGCCAGCGCGGCATCCAGAAGGCCTTCGGGAGGCACAACTCGATTGACGAGCCCCCAGGCCAGCGCGGTTTCGGCATCGAGAAACCGTCCGCTAAACGAGAGTTCCTTGGCCCGAGATGGACCGACAATACGCGGCAGGCGCTGCGACAGCCCCCAGCCCGGCATAACCTCCACCTTCACATGCGTATCGGCGAAACGGGCCGCGGTGGATGCGATCAGGATATCGCAGGAAAGGGCGATCTCGAACCCTCCGGTTACGGCAACACCGTTTATTGCGCCGATTACGGGCTTGCCGCAATCGTGCATCGCCTGCACCGGATCTTCGGCCACCGCGGCCATCACTTCGCCGTCTCCGGCGCTCAACTCCTTGAGATCGAGGCCAGCGCTAAAGGCACGGTCGCCCGCGCCGGTCAGCACCACGGCGCGCACCCCATCGTCACGCCCGATCACCCGGAACGCGGAGCACAGCGCACCGCGCAGCTCGCCGGAAAGCGCGTTCAACGCCTGCGGCCGGTTCAGCGTGACGATCGCCACTGCGCCATCGCGCGTCAACAGGACGGTATCGCTCATGTCCGTGCCTCCCCGGCAAGGTTGTCAGCAAGAAAGGCGCTCGCCGCCCCCACGCAGAGGCTTTCCTCAACCTCGCGTGGCAGCCCCAACGAGCGCACGAATTGGGCGGGCTCCGGCTGCATGATCGGATAGGGATAATCCGTTCCGCCGAAGACTCTCCCCGGCGCGACCACCGTCGCCAGATGCCGCAGGTAATCGATGTCGTAGACGTTGGTGTCGTAAAAGAACCGCCGGGCCTGCTCGACCGGCGAACTGATCGCCTTACCGCCGAAACCTTCGGTCTTTTCCCAGCCCACCTGCAGCCTGCCCAGCATCGCGCCCAGCGTTCCACCACCATGGCTAAACCCGATACGCAAACGCGGATAGCGATCGAGCACACCGTTCATGATAAGCGAAGCGGCCGTCATCGCTGTATCGACAGGGAACAGGGCAAACGCGGTGAACGTCGGGTCCGGCTGCGTCAGCCCCTTCGCCGCGACAGGGTGCAGGGCGTGAATGAAAACCGCCATCTCCTCTGCCTCCGCAGCCGCCCAGAACGGATCGAACGCGGCGTCGCCCAACAGTTTCCCATTGATGTTGCTGCCGATTTCGACGCCGTGCAGGCCAAACTCCGATTTGAGCCGGCGCAACGCACGCCCTGCAGCGACCGGATCCTGCATCGGTACCGAGCCCAGCCCACGAAAACGGCCTGGCGCGGCGCTTGCCATGCTGGCGATAAGGTGGTTGCCGGCATCGCAGACGATGCCTGCGTCTTCCGGATCCATCCAGTAGGACAGCAATTCCGGCATCGGCGACAACACTTGCATGGAAACCTGTTCACGATCCATGTCCTCCAACCGACGCGCCACGTCCCAGGACCGTGCGTCCAGCTTGCGGAAGGGCGTTTCCCCGATGAGCACGGTCGCTTCTGTGGAGGAGTGGCACTGCATGCACGGCCAGCGCGCTCCGACAGCCTCGTTTGGCGCGGGGGGAAAACCGGATGGCGTAACGTGCGAATGAACGTCGACGAATGGGGTCAAGGCGATGATCCTCTGCAATCGGGAACGGGTGCCGTCAGCGCGCGGCTGCCGGAGCGTTCTCCCAGTATGTGTCGCGCAGCAGCCGCTTGTAGAGCTTGCCGGTGGGGTGGCGGGGCAGTTCCTGCAGGAAATCGATCTGTTTGGGGATCTTGAGACGCCCCAGCTTGCCCTCCAGCGATGCCCGAATGTCCGCTGCCAGATCGTCTCCCGCATCGGCCCAGTCGAGGGGTTGGACAATGGCCACCAGGCGCTCCCCCAGATCATCGTCCGGGGCGCCGATCACCGCCGCATCCGCCACCCGCGGATGCACGATGATCGCATCCTCGATCTCCTGCGGATAGATGTTTACTCCGCCCGAGATAATCATGAACGACTTGCGGTCGGTCAGGTAGAGATAACGCTCCTCGTCGAGCCAGCCAACATCACCCAACGTACTCCAGCCGCGGCTATTGTAAGCGGAGGCCGTCTTGTCTGCATCGTTGTGGTAGGTGAACGGCGTTCCGCCTTCAAAATAGATGAGCCCTTCCTGCCGCCCGGTCAACTCAGTCTCACCATCATCGGACATGATATGTGCGATGCCGAAAGTCGCGCGCCCGACGGATCCGGGATGCGCCAGCCAATCCTGCGGATCAATCGTGGTCATGCCGTTGAATTCGGTTCCAGCATAGTATTCGTGAATAACCGGCCCCCACCATGCCAGCATATCCTGCTTGACCGGAATGGGGCATGGGGCAGCCGCATGGAACACCATTTCCAGCGAGGACATGTCATAGCCCTCCCTAGCTTCGGGCGGCAGTTTGAGCATCCGGATGAAGTGCGTCGGCACCCATTGCGAATGCGTGATACGCTCCTTCTCGATGAGTTGCAGCGCCAACTCCGGATCGAAGCGCTCCATGGCGACAACCGTGCCGCCAAGGCGCAGAACGCTGATCGCCCAGCGCAGTGCCGCTGCATGATACATCGGCGCGGGCATGAGATAGACCGAATCCGGCCCGAAAGCGAAACGATCGCGGACGAGCCGCGTCAACCCGTCGAGAAACCCGACCGGCTCTTCATCAAGTGCGAAGCGCACACCTTTGGGGCGTCCGGTCGTACCTGACGAATAGAGCATGGCAGCTCCAAGGCTTTCGTCGGCGATCGGGGTGCGTAACTGGCGTGCAAGCATTTCGGAATAGTCGGCCATCCCCGCAATCGGGCTATCGACGCAGATGGCGGTGCAATCTGGCGCCTCTTCAAGCGCAGCCCGCGCGACATCCGCCATCTTCCTGCTGGTAAACAGCACTTGTGCGCCGGAATCGCGCAGAATGTACGCCGCTTCGGGTGGAGCGATGCGCGTGGATATGCCGGTGTAGTAGATGCCGGCACGATCGGCAGCCAGCGCGATCTCGAAATAACGGCTGTGATTTTCCATCAGGATGGCGATCACGTCACCGCGCCGCAAGCCTAATTCCCGCAGGATATGCGCCGCCTGATTGGATCGTTCGTCAAGCTCGCGATAGCTCATTTCGAAACCGGACGGCATCATCCGGAATGCGATTTTCTCCGGCGCGTGCCTGGCGTGAAAACAGGGATGAAACCTGTCCATTCGCGTTTTCTCCTCAACCTCCAGCCCGTTTCATGTAGGCCGATCGTTTTTCTTTTTAGATTCCGGATGTCGTCGGAAACAGCACCGGAACGTGGCTGCCGATTCTCAAATACTACCTGATAAATCCGCCAATTTTCGCCCATCCGGCCAGGCGCATGTTTGACGATATAGTTCAATTGTATTACAGTAAAGCCCGAATCAGGAGCGGCTCTCAAAAGCCGCCTAAGGAGAGATGATCATGGCGCATGCAGTCGCACTCATGTTGGCATGGGCAAGGGATAAAGAGGCGAATTGGATCACCGGAACAGCGTTTTGATGCGCGCGTTCGAACCGGATCTGGAGCTCTACTACGCCTCGACTCCAAACGGCTGGAAGATCTCCATTTGCCTTGAGGAAATGGACCTTCCTTACAAACTGATCCCGGTCCACCTGGGGCAGGATCTTCCCTCGGATTTTCTGGCCGCAAGCCCGAACGGCAAGATCCCCGCGCTGGTCGATCTCGACGGCCCTGGCGGCGGGCCGGTCACGATCTTCGAGAGTGCGGCAATCCTGCTGCATCTTGCCGAACGGACGGGCCGATTCCTGCCTGCCGATGGCGCGAAACGTCTCTCCGTGATTCAATGGCTGATCTGGCAGGCCGCCGGGCTGGGACCGATGGCCGGACAGAACGGCCACTTCCTGCTCTACGCGCCCGAACCGATACCGTATGCGATTGAGCGATACGGACGGGAGGTACGGCGGCTTTACGGCGTGCTCAACGCCCAGATCGCCCGCACCGGCGCTTACGTGGGGGGAGGCGAATACTCGATCGCCGACATGGCGTGTTTCCCCTGGATCGTGACGCACAAGAAGCAGGGCCTGTCGCTGGATGATTATCCCGCGCTCAAGGACTGGTTCGCGCGAGTTCGCGCACGGCCTGCGGTACAGCGCGGCATGGCAGCGGGCGGCGGGCTGGATGCGATGCGCACGGCAAAACCGAGCGAAGAGGAAAAGGCGCGGCTCTATGGATGGAAAACCCGCGATGAAGCTTGAATTCTTCTTCGACTGCTCAAGCCCATGGACCTACCTGGCCTTTGAGCGCATCATTCCCCTTGCCGCCGAATTCGGCGTGCCAATCATCTGGAAGCCGATATTGGTGGGCGGCATCTTCAACGCAGTGAACCCGGGCGTGGAGTTCTTCAAGGCGCGCGAAACAACGGCGCCGCGCAAGATCGACTACATGCTCAAGGACATGCAGGACTGGGCGCGACACACCGACATCACGATCCGGTTTCCACCGACAGGCCACCCCGTAAACAGCGTGAAGGCGATGCGGACATGCCTCGTTCTGGAACGCGAAGGGCGGATGGTGGACTTCGCCCGCGCGTGTTTCCGCGCCTACTTCGAAGACGACAAGCTGCTTTCCGATGATGCGGTGCTTCTGGAAATATGCGACCGCATCGGCATCGACGGGCCTGCCCTACTGGCGCGCATCGCGATGCAGGATGTGAAGGACGCCCTTCGTGCCAACGTGGACGACGCCATCGCGCGCGGGGCCTTCGGATCGCCCACCATTTTCCTTGACGGCACAGACATGTATTTCGGCGTCGATCGACTCCAATTGGTGCGCGCCGCTCTAGAGCGCAACCGAGCCGATGCGGGACAGGAGCTTTGACAATGCAAAGGGTAACATCCGCCTTCGGCGCGCAATCCACGGCGGCGGAAGTGGCGCAGGGACATGACTTGGGCGGCCGCACCGCGATCGTAACTGGTGGCGGTGGCGGGATTGGCAGAGAAACCGCACGGGTACTCGCTGCAAACGGCGCCGATGTCGTTATCGCCGTGCGCAACGCCGAACAGGGCTCCGCCGCCGTAGCCGAACTGGAGAGAGATGCGCCGGGGCGCATATCCTACGAACGGCTTGACCTCGCATCGTTCGCATCGATCCGCACCTTCGCCGAACGGTGGGGCGATCGCCGCCTCGATCTGCTGATCGACAACGCGGGCATCATGGCCTGCCCGCAGGGCGTGACACGGGACGGGCTGGAACTGCAGCTCGGCACCAACCACTTCGGCCACTATCTGTTGACGATGCTTCTGGTCCCCGCTCTTGAACGCGGAGCGATAGCGACAAACGGAAGCGCGCGAGTCGTGGTACTTTCTTCCGGCGCGCACCGCCGGTCAGCCATGAACTTCGACGACCCGCACTACCGCAGCCGAGCTTACGACAAGTGGGAAGCCTATGGCCAGTCGAAGACGGCCAACGCCCTGTTCGCGGTCGGCTTCTCTGACCGTTTCAGAGGCAGGGGCATCTTCGCGAACTCGGTGATGCCAGGAGTCATCCATACTTCGCTGAGCCGGCATCTGGCCGAGCAGGAGATCAGCGCGATCATGGACCGTTCCGGTGCCAATGGAGCACCGTTGTCCAAATCCATTCCCCAGGGCGCCGCGACTTCGGTATGGGCTGCGCTTGGAAGCGAACTCAGCCGTATCGGCGGCCTTTATCTGGAGGATTGTGCCCAGGCCGAAGATGATGCCCAGGGCTTTGCGCGCGGCGTCGCGCCTCATGCTCTTGATCGCGAGGCGGCGGACCGTCTGTGGGCACTTTCGCAAGACACCACCGGTGTTTGACGACTGACAGCAAAAGCCCCGCCGTTTGCGTTCAGGTGCAAACGGCGGGGCTTTTCATTTTTATCCCACCTTAGCCTTCACCGGCCTCCTGCGGATAGCGGGCGAACTCCAGCCGGGCGATGGCGCGGTTATGCACTTCGTCCGGACCATCGGCAAAGCGTAGGCCGCGAATGTTCGCGTAAGCGCGCGCCAGACCGAAATCAGCGGATACACCGCCCGCACCATGCGCCTGAATTGCGTCGTCGATGACCTTTGTCGCCACGCGTAGCCCTGCGACCTTTATCATCGCGATTTCCGCCTGCGCGGCCTTGTTGCCACGGGTATCCATGACATCCGCCGCCTTGAGGCAGAGCAGGCGTACCATCTCGATCTCGGTACGGGCTTCCGCCACGCGCTGCTGCCAGATCGACTGGCTGGCCAGCGTCTTGCCGAACGCGACGCGGCTCAAAAGGCGGCGGCACATCTTTTCAAGCGCTTCTTCGGCAACGCCAATCGTGCGCATGCAATGATGGATACGCCCCGGTCCGAGGCGGCCCTGCGCGATCTCGAAACCGCGCCCTTCGCCCAGCAGGAGGTTCTCCGCCGGGACGCGCACATTTTCGAGCAACACTTCACCGTGCCCATGTGGCGCATCATCATACCCGAAGACCGAAAGGTTGCGCAGGATGCGAACGCCCGGGGTATCCTTGGGAATGACGATCATGCTCTGCTGCGCATGGCGCGCCGCCATCGGGTCCGTCTTTCCCATGACTATGAGGACTTCGCAGCGCGGGTCGGACACGCCGCTGGACCACCACTTGCGCCCATTGACGACATAGTGATCGCCGTCGCGCTCGATCCGAGTGCGCACGTTGGTCGCATCGGAACTGGCCACTTCCGGTTCGGTCATCAGAAAAGCGGAGCGGATATCGCCATCCATCAACGGCCGAAGCCACCGATCCTTTTGGGCTCGGGTCCCGTAGCGGTGAAACACCTCCATGTTGCCCGTATCGGGCGGAGAGGAATTGAATATCTCCGATGCCCACTCGATCCGACCCATCTCCTCGGCGCAAAGGGCATATTCGACATTGGTCAGACGCGGCCCCTCGAACCCGAACGTATCGTCAACGTGGTGGTGGCCTCCATCGGGCGGCATGAACAGGTTCCACAGGCCCGCTGCCTTTGCCTTGCGCTTCAGGTCCTCGACCAGGTGAACCGGCGCCCATCGATCGCCCGTTTCGACCTGCGTGTGATACTCGCCCTCGCGCGGCCTGATCTCGGTTTCCACGAAATCACGAACCCGATCACGCCATTCGGTCTGGCGTGCGGAAAGACTAACAACCATTCTCGTACTCCCTCGGCGTTCCGCCGTCCGATCAAAGCGCCTCGACGATAGTGACGTTGGCGATTCCGCCCCCCTCGCACATCGTCTGCAAACCATAGCGCTTGCCCCTCGCCCGCAGGGCATGAATCAGCGTGGTCATAAGTTTCGTCCCGGACGATCCCAGGGGATGGCCGAGCGCAATAGCACCGCCATTGACATTGAGCCGTTCGGGATCAGCATTGATTTCACGCAGCCATGCAAGCGGCACCGGCGCGAACGCTTCGTTCACTTCGTAAAGATCGATATCCTCGATGCACATGCCTGCCCGCTGGAGAGCGCGGCGGGTAGCCGCGATCGGCTCGTCGAGCATGATGACAGGATCGCCGCCCGTCACGGTGACGTTGTGGATACGGGCGATTGGAGTAAGTCCATGATCGGCAAGCGCCTTTTCACTGACTACCAGGATGCCGGAAGCCCCATCGCAGATCTGGCTGGCGTTTGCGGCGCTGATGCGGCCGCCTTCGTTCAACGGCTTGACCGATCCGATACCTTCAAGCGTCGCGTCAAAACGAATCCCCTCGTCGATCCGGTGCATTTCCCCGCCCGAAGGTTCAACCGGGAGAGCGAGAATTTCCGCGTCGAAAAGGCCCGCCTCGGTGGCGGCAGCAGCACGTCGGTGGCTTTGCAGAGCGTAACGGTCCAGCGTCTCGCGATCGAAGCCGTACTTGTCAGCCATCATCTCAGCGCCGGTAAACTGGCTGAATTCCTCGACCCCGAAACGCGCCTTCATCTCGTCGCTCATGGGTCCGACGCCTATTCCCGCTTTGGCATGCAGCGCGAAATTGGAGAACATCGGCGAACGGGTCATGCTTTCCACGCCTGCCGCGATCACCACGTCTTGGGTGCCCGACAGAACTGCCTGCGCGGCGAACTGAATAGCCTGCTGAGAGCTGCCACATTGCCTGTCAATGGTAACCGCGGGTACGCCCTGCGGCAGCGAAGACGACAGCACCGCCCCGCGGCCGACATGATTGGCCTGCTCCCCCGCCTGGTTCACGCAGCCCATGATGACATCCTCGATCGCCGCCGGATCGATCCCCGCACGCCGCACGACCTCGTCGAGTACGCGCCCCGCCATCGAAGCGGGATGCCAGGCGGCAAGCTTGCTGCCCCGCCGGGCACCGGCTGTTCGGGTGGCGGACACAATGAAGGCTTCTGGCATAAAGGGAGACCTTTTCTATCGAAGTTCGCGTGACGCGGCGCCTTAGGGGGCCGAGAGGAGAAACGCCTTGGACGAGTTGAAAATCCAGGTGTCGACAAAGCCGACCTCATCGGCCTGCTTGCGGCCAAGCTGGTGCATCGCACCGGCAAGGCACATCCAGTTCAGCACTTCCTGCTGACCGCTCTCCTCGACCGCCGCGGCCGGATAATTGCGCCAGGTTTCATAGTCCCCGGCGGACAGCGCGTCGAACAGGCCGCGGTCAGCCGGTGTATCTGGGTAAAGGAAATGGTTCTTTGCGGTGAGAAAGGCGTGGGACCATCCCGAAGAGGCCAGGATCGCCACACGATAAGGCGATTCCGCAAGAATCCGAGCGGTTTCCGCACCAAGATCGAACAGTCGCTTGGGCGTCGGCGCCGGCGGATCCAGATCGTCGGCTGTCAGCTGTTTTTCAAAGCTCGGGAAACCGCCTTTCTGGCAGATCACATGGCGACCGTAGCAGTTGATCGAAACCGGCAGGATCGGATAATCGAAGCCCTTGCGGTCATAGTCCAGATAAAAGATCGCGTTGGTGAACGCATGGCCGAGGTGGTGGTGAAGCGGCTTGTACGAGTATGCGGTGTCGAAGCCCGCAGAAAGCAGGGCGCTGGTCAGTTCCTTGCCCGCCTTCACGACACCGGGGAGGACGAACTCCTTGTCAGTCGGTTCACCCCAGATATTGCCGGGAAAGTTGTGGAAGCGGAATTCCGGGTGCGCGTTGATGCAGTAAGGCGGTATGACATCTTCTTTGAAGTTCTCATACTGGTCGTCACCCCAGATCAACACGAAATCGGGGTTGAAATCGTCAAGGGCGGTGCGCGCCTTGCGCATCCATTCCAGCATCCGCTCGCGATGAACTGCCGCCGCAGCGGTACCTTCATCGTCACCCCATTCCTCGCGCATCCCGGCAGGCCAGTTCGCCGGATCGCGCAGGCTTTCAGGTAGATCGGGGTTCTGCAACATGCGCTTGAGGATGCCGGACATGTTCTCGTCCGGCCAGATCAGCGGCGGGTAGTGGCTGATACCCAGCACCAGAATGTCGCTCACAGCGTCTGCTCCTTCATAGTCTTGCGGCCCAAAGCCGAGTGTGTGTTCGAATGTCCGCCAGTCGTCAGCGAATGATCCCTGCCGCTCGTGCAGAAGCGATCTCGGTGGCGGTCATACCCAGTTCGCCGAGCACGATGTCTGCATGTTCGCCGGGTTTAGGTGCCGTGCCGCGCACTTCAGCGGGGGTTCGCGAGAAACGGGCGGGATAATTGGCGACGCGGACCGGCCCATAGTCGGGATCGTCGAATTCGACCACGGATTGGGCATGACGGGCTTGAGCGTCCTGAAGAAACTCATCCACGCTGTTCACTTTGGCAACGGGAGCACCTTCGGTGAGGAACAGATGATCGAGTTGGTCCGAAGTGAAGTTGATCGCAGCTTTCTCAAGCTCTTCCCACATCTCGTCATAATGGAAGATACGCTGCCAAGGGCTCTTGAAGCGTTCGTCTTGCAACAGTTCCTCACGCCCCAGAATGCGGCAAACCAGTGCGAATTGCTCGTTCGTCTGGATGTGGCCCATCACGCTGCCGTCGGCAGTGCGCATCGGCCGCATGATGTTAATTGACGGAATGCGGTTGTCGCTCTCGAGAAAAGCCTTGTTGTAGAGGTTGTCTACCAGCAGGAACGACGCGAAGGCGTTCATCAGCGAGAGCGAGACGAACTGCCCCTGTCCGTTATTCCGCTCCCGGTGATAGAGCGCGGCAGTGGCCGCGCTGGCCGCGGCCGTGGCGGTGTACTTGTCCACGAAAGTGCCGCGCAGCGGGGTCGGCGGGCCTTCCGGGTTCTGCAGTTCAAGGCTGCCGGTCAGGGATTGAATCACCTGATCGTAAGCGGGCCGGTTGACGTAAGGTCCATCCTCTCCGAACCCGGATATGGCGATATAGATCAGCCCGGGGTTTTCCTCGGCAAGGCTGTCGTAGCCCAGCCCGAGCCGCTCCATCACGCCGGGACGGGCGTTGACGATGAGAACATCAGTGACCATCGCAAGCTTGCGCGCGATCGCCCGTCCGCCTTCCGATTTCAGATCCAGTTGGATGCTGCGCTTGTGCCGGTTCATCGCGAAGAACTGCGCGCACATGCCCTTGTGACTAGGCTGCAGGTGTCGAAGCGGATCGCCTTCCAGCGATTCGATCTTCGTTACCGTGGCGCCGAGGTCCGCCAGCATGAGCCCGGCCATCGGCCCAGATACCATAGTGGTGATTTCCAGAACCCGCACGCCTGCGCACGGACCGCTAGCCTGTTCCTGTGTCATGCCCTCTCCGTTCCCCGCAGCGCCCCGGCTGCACCTCAAGGTGAAGTCGTGTTTTTATAGATCAGATATTTTATTCGATCGTTTTAATGTAATGCGAAATTCGCCCTTCTCCAAACGAATTCTGTGCCCGTTCAGCCGCCGGATTTCGCCGCAACCATGTCCAATGCCACGTCCACGATCATGTCCTCCTGCCCGCCGACCATGCGCCGCCGCCCCAACTCGACGAGGATTTCACGCGTATCCACGCCATAGTCGGCGCTGGCCTTTTCAGCGTGGCGCAAAAACGAGGAATAGACCCCCGCATAGCCGAGCGAGAGCGTTTCGCGATCGACCCGCACCGGGCGGTCCTGCAATGGACGCACCAGCTCCTCCGCCGCATCCATCAAGCCATAGAGGTCGCAACCGTGTTTCCAGCCCTTTCGATCGGCGGCCGCAATGAAGACTTCCAGCGGTGCGTTACCCGCTCCTGCCCCCATACCGGCGAGGCTGGCATCGATCCGTACCGCACCATGCTGCGCGCCGACGATACTGTTGGCCACGCCAAGCGAGAGGTTGTGATGCGCATGAATGCCGCGCTGCGTTGCCGGGTCCAGCACCCGGTCATATGCAAGCAGCCGTTCGCGGTAGCCGTCCATGTCCAGCGCGCCGCCACTGTCGGTCACGTAGACGCAGGTCGCACCATAACTTTCCATCAATTTCGCTTGGCCCGCCAGCGTTTCGGGATCGACCATGTGGCTCATCATCAGGAAGCCGATGGTATCCATGCCCAGCCCCCGCGCCGCCTCGATATGCTGTCTGGCGACATCCGCCTCAGTGCAATGCGTGGCGATGCGAACCGAGGTGACCCCACGCCGGTGGGCTTCCTTCAGATCATGGACGGTGCCGATGCCAGGCAAGAGCAGTGTGGTCAGCCGCGCATGAGTGACGACATCGGCGACCGCCTCGATCCATTCCCAGTCGGTATGAGCGCCAAACCCGTAATTGAAGCTGGACCCGTTGAGTCCGTCACCATGCGACACCTCTATCGCATCGACTTTCGCCTCATCCAGCGCACGGGCAATCCTGCGCACATGCTCGATGCCATACTGATGGCGGATGGCGTGCATCCCGTCACGCAGCGTGACGTCCTGAATGTAGAGCTTGTCGGTCAGGGGATCGAACGGCATCACGCGGCCTCCTTCAGCAAACGGCGGCGGGCGATCCGCTCGGCAGTCTGCAACCCCGCAGACGTCATGATATCGAGGTTTCCGGCGTAAGCTGGCAGGTAATGCGCGGCGCCTTCCACCTCGAGGAAAACGCTGGTCTTGAGTCCTTCGAGCGTGCCCAGCCCCGGGATGTGCACCGGATTGTTCGATCCAAAGCGCTCGAACTGCACTTTCTGCTTCAGGCGGTAGCCAGGAACGTAGCTGTTGACCCGGGCCACCATCGCTTCGATCGCAGCCTCGATCGCAGCCTCGTCTCCCCCCGACGAAAGCGTGAACACGGTGTCGCGCATGATGAGCGGTGGCTCGGCGGGGTTGAGAACGATGATCGCCTTGCCCATTTCCGCCCCGCCCACGGAGCGAATCGCGGTCGATGTGGTTTCGGTGAACTCATCGATATTGGCGCGGGTGCCCGGCCCCGCCGATTTGGAGGCGATGGAAGCCACGATCTCCGCATAATGCACCCGCGCGACGGACGATACCGCCGCGACGATCGGAATGGTCGCCTGTCCGCCGCATGTCACCATGTTCACATTGGGTGCGTCGAGATGGTCCTCCCCGTTGACGACCGGAACCACATAAGGACCGACCGCGGCCGGCGTCAGGTCGACCATGACTTTGCCGGCACCGGTGACTACGGCATTGTGCCGCTGGTGGGCGCCTGCCGACGTCGCGTCGAAAACAATTTCAATTTCGGGCCAGACGTCGAGCCCGAGAAGGCCGTCGATCCCTTCGTGCGTGGTCGCCACGCCCATCCGCTGCGCGCGCTTCAGGCCATCGGAATCAGGGTCGATCCCCACGAACGCGCCCATTTCAAGCACATCGGACATGCGCATGATCTTTATCATCAGGTCCGTGCCGATATTGCCCGAACCGATGATCGCGGCCTTTATCTTTTTCGTCATGCACCCTCTCCCTCATACGTGAAGCCGCATTCGCCCAGCCCGCCAACGATCGCGCGAACACGGTCGCCAGGATTGAGAGCCACCATCGGTCCCAGTGCTCCGGTGAGAACCACATCGCCCTTGCGCAGCGGCTCTCCGCGCGCGGCAAGCGTGCGCGCCAGCCAGGCTGCCGCTTCCAACGGGTGCCCCAGACACGCCGCGCCAGCGCCCAGCGAAGCTACTGCACCATTAATTTCCAGCACCATTCCGCAGGTATAAAGATCCAGCCCGGACAGAGGCTTGCGTTCCGTTCCCACCACGTAGAAGGCCGAAGAACCATTGTCCGCCACGGTATCGGCGAACGTGATCTTCCAGTCGGCGATGCGGCTGTCGACGATCTCTATAGCGACGGCCACGCTTTCGATCGCAGCCGCGACCGTTTCGCGATCGGCATTGGGATCGTCGATGTTGCGCCCCAGAATGATCGCGATTTCGGCCTCAGCCTTGGGTTGCAAGGCCCGCGCAGGATCGAGTGTACCGCCATCAACGATTTCCATGTCGTCAAACAGGACTCCGAAGTCCGGCTGGGCAACACCCAACTGCGCCTGGACGGCTTTCGCGGTTAGCCCAACCTTACGTCCCGCAATGGTGCGTCCCTGGTCCTGCCAGTACCGGGTGTTGATCGCCTGAACCGTATAAGCGCCATCGACATCGGTAGGTTCGAGGGCATCGCGCAAGGGCGCGACCTGCCCATCGCGATAGGCGTTGCGTAAGCGCGTGGCGATGTCTGTGAGGTCGTTCAACTACCGTCTCCCGTCGTGCGCGGCCCCGCGTCTTTCAAAACAAACGTTCTACCTTGTGCTAACTGCGTTCCATGCTCATGTCATCAAAAAACGGGATTTGACCGCTGAAAGTTCTCTTATATGGTGAGAGAATGATTTATGCAGAGCAGGCCGATCGCGCGGATTCGGCATCCGGCGCCAGATCGCTGGAAAAGGGGTTGCAGTTGTTTGACGCGATCCTTCGCGATCGCGGGCGCACACCGGTCGCCGAACTGGCGGCATTCCGCGATCTTCCGGCCTCCACCTCCTATCGGCTGCTGCAATCGCTAATGAAGTTCGGCTTTGTCAGCCGCATCGGGCGCGGACGGTACGATGTTGCGCTTCGACTGAGCGCCGCAATGGAGCAGGTGTCCTCGCGCGACCAACTCGCCCGTAGCGCGCGCCCGGCTCTGCGCCGCCTGGCGCGGACGTTGAATGTAACGACTCACCTCGGCATTCTGGAAAACGACATGGTCAGCTATCTGGTCAAGGAAACCGGGCGATCGGGCGATTCTGCCGCGCCGTTCACCTGCGAGAACGGCCAGCTCGAAGCCTATTGTTCGGGCATCGGGAAAGTGCTTCTGGCACAGCTGCCGCAAGACGATATGGCGCGCTATCTGGCGGATTCGCCCTTGGTGCCACTGACCGGACAGACGATTGTCGATCCCGATCGATTGTGCATCGAACTGGCGCGAGTTGCCCGCGACGGCTATGCCGTGGACGATGGCGAGATCGCCGAAGGCCTATATTGCGTGGCCGCACCTGTCAGTGATGCACCCGGCCATGTGATCGCGGCGATATCGTTGTCCGTTGCACGCAGCAAAGGGGCAATTATCGATAGGCCCGCCCTTATCAAACCGCTTCTGGTCTGCGCTGAGGCGATCGGCGAGATTCTGGCGCAAACCCCGAAACAGTAACGTTCCTGAGGTTGCGCCAGACCAGTCAGGCCGGTGTCCGCACCGCCGCCTCACGGTATTCGTCGCGCAGTAGCCGTTTGTAGAGCTTGCCGGTAGGATGCCGCGGCAGTTCGGCGCGAAAGTCGATCTGGCGCGGTTGCTTCGCCCGACTCAGGCACCCGCTGCAGTAGTCCAGGATCTCCTGCGCCAGTTCTGGCCCGGCCGCGGCCATGTCCATCGGCTGGACGACCGCCACCATGCGTTCGCCAAGATCCGCGTCCGGCGCGCCGATGACGGCGACATCGTAGACTTTGGGATGGCCGACAATCACATCCTCGACTTCCTGCGGATAGAGATTGACCCCGCCCGAGATAATCATGAAGCTCTTGCGGTCGGTGAGGTAGAGATAGCCCTCCTCGTCCAGCCAACCCACGTCGCCGAGCGCACTCCACCCGCGCGAATTGTAGGCGGCCGCGGTTTTTTCGGGATCGTTGTGATACGCGAAGCGAAAGCCGCCCTCGAAGTAGATGAC
Organism: Novosphingobium sp. FG90; assembly: GCF_057808725.1. Lineage (NCBI taxonomy): Bacteria > Pseudomonadati > Pseudomonadota > Alphaproteobacteria > Sphingomonadales > Sphingomonadaceae > Novosphingobium > Novosphingobium sp. FG90. The sequence goes on along the minus strand of NZ_JBMDIO010000012.1, from coordinate 44,040 downwards.
GCCTTCACTGCGCGGCGGCAACTCCGTCTCCCCATCGTCGGAACAGATGTGCGGCGTACCGAAGATGGGCCTGCCGACGGAACCGGGACGCTCCAACGCTTCCTCAGGCATGATTGCAGTCATGCCATTGAATTCGGTCGCGCCGTAGAATTCGCGCACGATCATGCCCCACCACCCGATCATCGCCTGCTTGACCGGTGGCGGACACGGCGCTGCGGCATGCCAGACGCATTCGAGTGATCCGTGAGTGTACCGCTGGCGCACCTCATCGGGTAGCTTCAGCATACGGACGAAGTGAGTGGGCACCCACTGCGCATGGGTGACGCATTCCTGTTCGATCAGTTGCAGCGCGTATTCCGCATCGAACTTTTCCATCACGATGACGGTGCCGCCCATGCGCTGAACACTCATCGACCAGCGCAGCGGCGCGGTATGATACAGCGGCGCGGGCGAGAGATAGATCATGCCCCGACGATAGGCGAAGGCATCGACACCCAGCCGGGTCAGGCTGTCGATTGCATCGATCGGATCCTCGGACAGAGGCAGTTGCACGCCCTTGGGCCGCCCTGTTGTGCCGGATGAATAGAGCATGGGCATACCGTAGCTTTCATCGGCAACGGGTGTCTGCGGCTGCATGTCGCGTTCAGCGCAATAGTCGTGCATGCCGGCCGCCGTACCGTCCACGCAATAGACCACCAGATCGGGGTGAAGCCCTGCGATCTCCTTCGCCACAGGCAGCATCGCCAGCGACGTGAACAAGACACGCGCGCCGCTGTCGGCAACGATATAATCGGCTTCCGGCACCGTCAGGCGGCTGGATACGCAGGCATAGTACAGCCCCGAACGATCGGCGCCCCACGCAATCTCGTAGAAGCAGGGATTGTTCTCCAGGAGGATCGCGATGCAATCGCCGCGCCGAAGGCCGTAGGCACGCAGAATGTGCGCGACCTGGTTCGACCGCGCATCGAGTTCCCGATACGTCAGGCCACGCCCGCTCGGCATCATCTTGAACGCCAGCGTATCCGGCATCGTCTGGGCATGAACGCCAGGATGGACTCCCCGCATCGACACGTCTCTCCCGATCAACCCGTTCATTCGGGCTATCTATAAAGCGATTGTACTATCATATACCCAGCAAAGCAACCTGTCGACATATCATATATGTCACTGTTTTATATAATCTTGATTCCAATTGATAGCGTATTATGCAAGAATCAGAAAACGTTTATTCTTTCAAATTCTGTCCAACCTGAACTGGTTCGCGATCGGACGGCCGAACGCGAAGGCGGACTGAATCGGGTTGTAGTATTCCTTGCAGTGACTCACCCGGCCCTCCGCAACGTCGAGCCGCATGACGTAGCGATTGCGGTATTCGCGCCCACCCACCATTGTCAGGTGCCCCCGGCATTCCAAGAACAGCCGGGTTCCCGCGCCGTCCATGGTCAGCTCCACTTCGCTGGGGGCGTGCATTACACCTTCCGCCGCGAAAGCCGCCTGCCAGAACGCAGTACATTGCGCGACTCCTTCATAAATGCGGTACGACGCGCGATCGGTCCTGCCCGATTCGTTAAAGGGCAGTTCGATCACGATATCGTCCGTCATCAGGGCGCGCAGCGTATCGATGTCCTTGCTGGCGACGGCATCGGTCCAGCATCGCAGCGTCGCCAGCGCCGTCGCCCGCCCTTCCGCCGAATCGCGTGGATGGACATAGCCGTCGATCACATCATGAAATCCGCCGTTCGTTTCTGGCATCGCCTGTTCTCCCCTTCCTGTCGCCACCGGTTTCAGGAGAAATCGGGCAACATGTCGTACTGTTCGATCGAACTTTCGAGGATGCGAAAATCCGCCGTATCCATCACCGCGTCGAAGTTGTCGGCCAACTGGTCGAGATCGAGATCGCGACTGGAAAATCCGGGCGTGGCGGCGGTAAACAGGCGCGCGGCGCGGCGGCCACCGGCGGCGAGAACTTCGCCGTGGACGGCGCAATCCTCATGCGCCAGTACCAGCGCAACGGGGGCCGCCCAGGCTGGATCCAAACTGGCCGGATCGACTTGCGGATGGGCGTCGAACCATGCCTTCGCCAGCTGCGTATAAGCGACCGGCGCGATCGCGTTGATACGGATGTTGCGGTCCCGGTTGTCAAGCGACGCTGACCGGGTAAGCCCGACAACCCCCGACTTGGCGGTCGCATACGTCAGCGCGCCGCGGCCGCCGAATACGCCCACCGCCGAACTGGTATTGACGATGCGCCCGTAATCGTTCGCCCGCATCGGCCCGATCGCTTCCTGCATCGTCCAGAACACACCGAAAAGGTTGCTCGCCAAGTAGCGCGCGAACGTCTCTCCGTCCGTGTCCTGAAGTGTGCCTGCTCCGCCGCCGCCGGCATTGTTGATAAGGATGTCTATCTGCCCGAACGCGCCGATCGTCGCCCTGACCAGACCCCGCGCCTCGGCCTCCACGCTTATGTCGCCGCCTATCCCGATCGCGTCCAGCCCTTCCGCGCGCAGCCGGGCGGCGACCCTCTCCGCCATCAGTGCGCCATCGGCGTCATGCGCGATATCGTTCAGCACCACTCTGGCCCCGCGCCGAGCCAGCGCCGTGGCATAGGCCAGGCCCAACCCGTTCGCGGCCCCTGTGACTAGGGCCGCTCGCCCATCGAAACGTCGCTCAGCCATTCGCGTACTCCATGCCAGCCGCATCTGCGAAGACACGGCGCGCTCCTAAGGATGGGAGGCCGGACGGGTGTTTCAACTCACAATCCCCTCAACCGGCGGTTGATGTAATTTGCAAGGCGAAGCAAACGGCAAGATATGTATATTATCCATATAATTCATATAGATAATTATTAAGACGCGCTAGTGCTCCCTGATTGCCACATTATGCGAATCCCGTCACCGTGGGGCCTGGCACAAGACCAATGGTTCGTCTGGGAAAGGCATCGGCAATGGACACCCCGCTTGTTGGGAAAGTGGCTCTCGTCACCGGCGCGGCAGGCGGCATGGGGCTGGGCTACGCGCTCCATCTCGCCCGGCTCGGGGCGGATGTCGCGGTCGTCGACAAGGATTTGGCTGTAGGCCGGCGCCGCAACGAATACGCGGGCGCCAGCGTCGAGGACGAAGTGCGTGCCTTGGGCCGCCGCGCGATCGGAGTGGAGGTCGACCTCTCGCAGCGCAGCGGCGCGCAGGAGGCGGTGTCACGCACGGTGACGGAGCTCGGGCGGCTCGACATCCTCGTCAACAACGCCGGCGGCGCCATCACACCCATCGAACGCAGCACCGCCTCGCTTTCGCCGGACGATGATATCGACCTTTTGCTGGGCGCCAACCTCATGAGCGCGATCTACTGCTGCCAGGCCGCCGTTCCGGTACTGACCCGTCCGGGCGGAGTAATCGTCAACGTGGCAACCATCGGTACCCAGCTTTGCGACGGCGGCGGGCGCTTCGCGATCTACGCGGCGGCGAAATCTGCGGTCATTACTTATACCCGCAACCTCGCGGTGGAACTTGGCCCGCAAGGCATTCGTGCCAACTGCATTTCACCGGGCCTGATCGCCACCCCGCGCGTTGCGCAAGCCGCCGCAGAGCGCGGCCTGGCTACGGAAATGCAGGCGCAGTCCACCCCACTGCGGCGACTGGGACAAGTTGAAGACCTGCTGGGCGCGCTCGCTTTCCTGACCACCGACATGTCTGCCTACGTTACGGGGGAATGTCTTACCGTGTCGGGCGGCTTCGCGCTCGTCAGCGCATGACGAAGGGAGATAGAACCATGGCTCTGACGTATGAGGCATTCACCCGGCTGGAACGCCGGTCGCGGTTCGAATGGAACCGGCGCGACGCAATTATCTATGCGCTGGGCGTCGGCATGGCGGGCGACCCGCTGGACGAAAGCCAGTTGCCCTTCGTACTGGAGGATCGCCTGTGCGTGCTGCCGACGTTCGCGGTCACCATGCCGTTGAAGGCGATGGCACTGGAACAGGCGGGGCTCGATTACCGTATGGCACTGCACGGAGAGCAGGCGGTCACGCTGCACCGCCTGCTACCGCCCGAAGGCGTGGCGGACGTTCATGGTCGTGTCGTCGGCGCATGGGACAAGGGGGCGGATCGCGGTGCCGTGTTCCGCGAAGTCACCGAGATCACGCTGGCGGATGGGGGCGAGCCGCTCGCCACATGTGTCTCCACGGTCTACGCGCGTGCCGACGGCGGTTTCGGTGGACCGAACGAAGGGCAACCCGTACCGCATCCCATCCCCGATCGCGCCGCGGACCAGACCGTGACCCTTCCCACCGCGCGCAACCAGGCCCTTCTCTACCGGCAGGCGGGCGATCTCAACCCGCTACACGCCGACCCCGGGTATGCGCGCAGCGCCGGGTTCCCGGAACCCATACTGCACGGCCTGTGTACCTATGCGATCTGCCAGCGCGCCGTGCTTTCCGCCTATTGCGGCAATAATGCGGAACAACTTCGGCATATCGAGGTCCGCTTCGCCGCGCCGGTCTATCCCGGCGAGACGATCGTGGTGCGCTTGTGGCGCGATGGCGACACGGTTTCCTTCGAGGCTCGTGTGGCGGAACGCGACCTCGTCGTAATTCGCAACGGCAAGGCGCTGCTTACGGACGAGGCCTAAGCGTCCTCAGCTAGAAATCGACCCTTACATTAGAGGGGGTCCGGGCGTAACGGCAGGCCAGTTCCGCTCGTGCGGCGAGGGACACCGGGTCCGCCGTGCGGGGGATCACCTGCTGGCGTTCCAGATCCAGTCCCTGCGCCAGCGGTAGCTGCAATCCGTCCAGCACCGCGCGTTTGGCGGCCGTCAGGGCAGGCCGGTGCTGGCGAGCGATATTCGCCGACCATTGCAGCGCCGCCCGGTCAAAATCCTCATCCGGGAGTACCGCCTGAACCAACCCGATGGCCAGTGCCTCCTGCGCATCGACCTTCCGGCCGCTGAGGATGATCTCCAAAGCGCGCCCCGCACCGACCAGACGCGGCAGGCGCTGAGTGCCGCCGGCTCCCGGAATCTGGCCGACCGAGACTTCTGGCAGGCCAAAGCTCGCCTCAGGAGAGGCAAGCCGCATCGTGCAGGCAAGCATGAGTTCGGTGCCACCACCCCAGGCCTGTCCCTGTACCGCGGCGATCACCGGCTGGGGCAGCGCTTCCAGAAGATCGGGTACGGTGCGCCAGGCGCTGCGGTCGCCTGCGACCGGTTCGCCCCGGCCCGCGCGCGCCAGATCTTCCAGATCGGCATGGGCCACGAAATAACCCGGCAGCGCGCTGCGCAGCAGGATCACCGCGATATCGTCCCGAGCCGCCAGGGGCGTCAGCAGATCCGCCAGCGCCCCCAGCGCGGCAAAACTCATGAAGTTGCGGGGCGGACGTAAAAATGTTGCAACGGCAACGTTGCCTTCTTCGTGCAGGGTCCATTCGGCCATCAGAGTACGTCCTTTCGATGAAACGAAGATATCAGCGCCCCTCGAACACCGCCGTCCGCTTCTGGACGAAAGCGGCAAAAGCCTCGCTACGATCGCGAGTGGCGAACAGGTCCGCGTGGCGTTCGGTTTCGATGGCGCAAAAAGCGCGGAAATCCATCGCTTCGGCATCGCGATAGTTCGCCTTGAGCCCCCGCAGCGCCAGCGGTGCACGCGCGGCAAGTTCATGCGCCAGCGCATCGACAGCGTCTTCGAAGCCAGAGTCGTCGATCACGCGCGTGACCAGCCCGATCTCCAGCGCCTCCGGCGCCAGCACCTTGCGCGGGAAGAACGAAAGATCGCGGGCGCGCCCCGCACCAATGATACGGGGCAATGACCAGCTCACGCCCATGTCACCTGCCACCGCCACCGCCAAGAACGCGGTGTTGAATACGGCGCTGGTGGACGCGAAGCGAAGGTCGCAGGCGGTGGCCCAGCCCATGCCCGCGCCGGCACAGGCCCCCCGCACGGCGGCAATGGTGATCGCGGGCATGTCATGCAGCAGCGGCGGCAGACGGAAGTGCTTGCGATCGCGCGGCAGTTGCAGCACGTCCCCCTCGATCGCATTCAGCGTCTTGATATCCGCTCCGGCGCAGAAATCCGCTCCCTCTCCGCGCAGTACGACGACGCGGACGGAATCGTCCGCCGCCAATGCCTGCATCGCCGTGTAAAGTTCGTCGGCAGTGTCATCGGTGAGGCTGTTGCGCGCTTCGGGACGGGCTATTCCGATCGTGGCAACGCCGCCTGCGATCTTGCAGTGGATCTCGGTCAACAGCTTCTCCTTCATTGGGGGCCGGCGGCGAGCGGCTGGTTGTGCAGTACGCGCGCCATCATCTCGACATGTGTGAACAGGGGGAGCGGTGCGCCGCAATCGCGCGCGATGGCGGTCACGATGCCGATGTCCTTCAACAGCAGATCCAGCCCACCCGTCAATCCGGGCTCGGGCCGTCCACGCGCGAGATCGGCATAGGCATCGATCAGGCCCTTTACCCCGCCCGGCTCGCCCGCTGCGGTGGCGCGAGCATATTCGCGCAAAACCGTGGAATCGGCGAAACCGCCGGCCAAGGCATCGGGCAGCAGAGACGGATCAAAGCCTGAAGAACGTGCGAACGCGATCGCCTCGCCCAACGCAGCCGTGGCGAGAAAGCCAATGATCTGGTTGCAGGCTTTCGCCAGTTGTCCCGATCCCACCGGCCCCGTGTGGCTGACGCGGCTGGCAAAGCCTTGCAGCGCCGGCATCGCCAAAGCGAGGTCGCTGGCATCCCCGCCGACCATCGCCGCCAGCGTTCCTGCCCGCGCGCCCGACGGCCCGCCCGAAATCGGCGCGTCCAGCCATCCGGCGCCCGCCATCTCCCGCATCCGCCCGGCCAGACTGCGGGCGTCGTCGGGGTGGATCGTCGAATGGTCCACCACCAGGCGGGGACGCGCAGCCGCTACGCCGTGCGCCCCGAACAGTACATCCTCGATCGCCTGCCGCGACGACAGGCACAGGCAAACCACATCGCAACGCGCGGCGAGATCTGCAGGAGATCGTGCCACGTCCACCCCGCGTTCGGCGAAGGCCATGCGCGGACCCGCACTGCGATTCCACACGACGAGCGGTAGTCCGCTATCGAACAGGCGCATCGCCATGGGCGCACCGATCGCGCCAAGTCCGATGAAGCCAAACCGCAGTCGCCCTTTACCCGGCACCATCACCCGCAACCGCCATTGATGGTCAGCACAGTGCCCGATGTGTAGGCGGACCGGGGTGAGGCAAGGAACGCCACCGCATCGGCGATTTCAGCAGGCTGTGCAAAGCGTCCGAATGGCATCGTGGCGGCAAGTTCGCGCCAGCGCGCCTCGTCCCCCAGCTTCGTCGCGGCCTGCGCCCGCATCAGCATTTCAAGGCGCTCCGTCGCCACGGGCCCCGGATTGACGCCCACCACCCGCATCCCATCGCGCGGGGCCGCCCTGCCCAGCGCGCGGGTGAAGGCCATGAGCGCCGCGTTGCCGGTTGCCCCGGCGATGTAATCGGCAGGAAACGTCTCGCCGGCGACACCGATGATGTTGACGATTACGCCCCGTCTGGCCGCCAGCGTGGCGTAGAGCGCTCGCGACAGGTCTATGAAACCGTAGACCTTTAGGTCCCAAGCCGCACGCCACCGCGCGCCATCCACTGTCGCCAGATCGCCCGGCGGGATGGCCCCGGCGTTGTTGACCAAGATGTCGATCTGCCCGGCTGCCTCCTGAAGTTCCGCGATCCCTTCGGCCGTGGAGAGGTCCACCGTGCACGTTTGCGTCGCTCGATGCCCATCTGCGGCCAGAACCGTCTGCGCATCCCTGAGCGAACCGGGATCGCGGGCGGCGATGACAATGTCGCATCCTTCCCGCGCAAGCACTTGCGCCACGGCCAGCCCAATTCCTCGCGACCCGCCGGTGATAAGAGCACGCTTACCTTCGAGACCCAGTTCCATAGGACATTCCTCTCCCGATGCCGCCATCGGCGGCGGTCGCGAAAATTATCATATTGTTCTATTATTTGTTGCAATTCATGCAACGGAAAGGAATCACTTCCAAGCCAGATTATCATGCGATACGCCTGCCTCCAGCACTAATATTTAAAACGATCAAACTATCACAAATTGGCATATGGAGAGTTATCGTGACGGAAGAACGAACGGGTCTGGACGTTGGAATGGTCGCCCGCGACATCACGGCGCAACTGCGCTTCTATCGAGATTTGCTGGAACTGGACGATCTTGGCCCGCTGGTGCTCGGAGATCTGACCATTCATCGCCTGGCGGTAGGGGACGCACAGCTCAAGGTGATGGACGCAGGCAGCGCCCGCATCGACATCTTGCCGCCTTCCGGCCTGTTCGACAGCGGCATCCGCTATGTCACGCTGCGGGTCACCACTCTCGACACCCGGATCGCCACGCTGGCTGCAGCGGGCCATACCCCCTTCGAAGGGCCAATGGCAATCGGGCCGGACAAGCGGGTGGCCCTGTTCCGCGATCCGGACGGCAATATCTGCGAGCTCATGGGCCGGTGACACAAGGCATCCTGCGGATCCGAAGCCCCGGACCCGCAGGCATTCTCATTCACGATGCAGGGTCACCGCTTCGGCGAAGGACTGGCGGGTGGTGCGCAAGCCGTTGATGGGCGCCCTCGTGTCCTCGTATCCCAGAGCCATGCCCGCCACGACCACGCTGCCGGCATCCAGCGCCAGCGCATCGGCCAGTGTCTGCGGCCAGTTCACCCAGGCGGCTTGCGGGCAGGTCGCCAGTCCATGTTCGGCTGCCAGCAGCATGATCGTCTGCATGAGTATCCCCATGTCGACCCACTGGGCAGGCTCCATTTTGCGCTCGATGGCGAAGAAAAGACCGACCGGCGCCCCGAACAGCTGGAAGTTGCGCGCAACCTGCCGCAGCCGCGCAGGCTTATCCCCGCGATCGAGGCCGATGGTCGCATAAAGCGCTTCGCCATTCTCGAACCGCCGGGTCCGGTAGGGCTCCCACAAGGCGGGAGGATAGACATCATGCGCAGGCTGTTCGGCATACCCCTTTTCGCCGTGATCCTTAAGCCGCTGCTTGAGCCGCGCCAGAGCCTCGCCGGTGACGCAGTGGATGTGCCAGGGCTGCAGGTTGCCTCCCGACGGCGCCCGAAGCGCGTCGGCCAGAATCGCCTCGACCATCGCTTCCGGTACCGGATCGGGACGAAACGCTCGCACCGAGCGCCGGGCGCGCACCGCATCGGCCACGCCGCGAATATCCTGCCCGCTCATGTCAGCGATCCTCGAAACGCGGAGAGCGCTTTTCGAGGAAGGCGGCCACGGCTTCACCATGATCGCGGGTCATAGTCAGCATCACCTGCTGCCTGTCCTCCAGCGCCATCGCGGCCTCAAGGCCGCCCGCATCGATGTTCATGTTCAGCACGTCCTTGGTAAGGCGCAGTCCCATAGGCGACAGGGCCAGCATATCACGCGCAAGCGCAAGTCCGGTGTGGATCAGCTGTTCCGGCGGAACGATTTCACTCAGCAATCCCAGACCGAACGCCCGCTCCGCGCCCAGAAAGCGCCCGGTCAGCAGCATTTCCGCCGCCAGCGAACTGCCTACCAGCCGGGGCAGGAAATAGCTGCTCGCGATGTCGCAGCCGCCCAGTCCGATCTTAACATAAGCGGCGTTCATCCGCAGGTCGGGCGTGCCATAACGCACATCGCAGGCAAGCAGCAGCGACATACCGCCACCGGCCGCGGCTCCGTGCCCAAGGCCGATGACCGGCTGCGGGCACGATCGCATCAGCTTGACGATCGTGCCGATCCGCCGCTGCATGTGCAGCGAAGCGCCGACGCTACACTCCCGCGTCTCGGCGCTGCCGCCCCAAGCCTTGAGGTCCAACCCAGCGCAGAAGTGCTTGCCTTGCGCCCGAAAGACTACCACGCGGATTTCCGGGTGGTCATGCAAGGCGGTGAAGACCGCGACAAGCGATTCCACCATGCCTTCGTCAAGCGCGTTGAACGCGGCGGGCCGATCCAGCGTCAGCACCAGCACCGCGCCGTCAACAGCAAGCTCAACGCCCGGGCAGTCCATGTCCGGAAATGCCATGGCCTTAACGCCCGTTCCAGACCGGAGGACGCTTTTCCAGGAAGGCACGAGGGCCCTCCTGCGCGTCCTCGCTGGCGAAGACACGCGCTTCCACCTCATCGGAAAGACGCCAGTAGCCGGTTTCGTCAAGGTCGACGGCGCGCCGGGTAACGTCCAGCACCTCTGCCACCGCAAGCGGCGCATTACAGGTTATCGCAGCGGCCAACGCCAACGCGGCATCACGCACGTCCGTAAAGGGAACCAGCCGATTGACGAGGCCAAGCGTATAGGCCCGCTCGGCGTCCAGCCCGTCTCCGGTAGCGACAAGTTCGAGCGCAATGGCATGAGGCAGGCGCTGCAACAGGCGCAAAGGCCCGCCAGCGGCGGCGAAAAGACCGCGCTTCACTTCGGGCAGGCCGAACCGCGCCTCGGGAGAGGCGACGATCATATCACAGGCCAAAGCGATCTCGCACCCACCCGCAAAGGCCGCTCCGCGTACGGCAGCAATCCACGGTTTGCGACGACCGGCCCTGACCAGACCTCCGAAACCGCCCGCCGGGCTGGACAGGCAAGCCTTGTTCCCGCGCGACACTTCGCCAAGATCGGCACCGGCGCAAAATACCCTATCATGGCTGGACTCAAGAATGACGGCGCGCACATCAGGATCCGCCTCGGTCTCGCGAACCAGATAGTCCATCACCTCGGTGATCACCCCATTAATTGCGTTGCGTGCGGCAGGGCGGTTGAGTGTGATGATGGCGCAGTGATCGGGCCGCTTTTCATACAGCAGCACATCGCCCAGACCGTTCGGGGTATCCGGCATCCGCAATCCTCCTCAAGATTTCGCGCCCGTCACCGTAATGAGCGCAAGCGCCTATGGGAAACACGATAAAACGATCATTTTCCAAACTGCAAGCCGATTCGATCAACCCTATGCAGCGAATTTCCATTTCGAGCCCGGAACATTTCACCTCAATAGAAATATCATATTGAATAATAATATATTTGTAGACCCCATTGGGGTGCCGAAACAGGTGCATTGCGCACTTCCCTTCCGGTTGATAGACCCACCCCCATAGATAAAACAAATTTGCAAGGCATGGGGATGAAAGCGCTTCAGGTCCACTCGATCACACCGGATTTCAGCGGCTGCGCGCTGGCAGAACTGCCCATGCCGGTCCCTGGCCCCGGGGAAGTGCGTGTCAGGATCGAGGCGTCTACAATCGCCTTTCCCGACATTTTGATGACGCGGGGCGGTTATCAGCTCAAACCCGACCTGCCCTTCGTGCCAGGAACCGATATTGCCGGCACGGTCGATGCAACCGGCCCCGGCGTACGCGCACTTGCCGCTGGCGATCGTGTGGCGGCAACCCGGGCGCTGGGCGGCTATGCGCAATACGGCCTTTATCGCGCCGAAGCGCTGCACAGAATCCCGGGCGCGATGCCGTTCGCCGAAGCTGCCGCACTGGGTTCCGCCTACCTCACCGCCCATGTCGCGCTGGTCGAAATCGGCAGGCTGAAGGCGGGCGAATGGCTGCTGGTCCACGGCGCAGCGGGCGGCGTGGGGCTGGCCGCCGTGGACCTTGGCAAAGCGCTTGGTGCGCGCGTCATTGCCGTGGCGAGCACGCCGAACAAGGCGCGCGCCATCACAGAACTCCACGCACCGGAAGCCGTTCTCGAAGCCGGCCCCGGTCTGCGTGAGAACGTCAAACAGATTACCGAAGGATCAGGCGCGGACGTGGTGTTCGAGCCCGTCGGCGGAGACGCCTTCGATGTATCCACCCGCTGCATCGCCTTCGGAGGACGGCTGCTGGTGGTCGGCTTCGCAAGCGGCCGGATCGCCACGCTGCCTACGAATATCCCGCTGATAAAGGGATTTTCGGTCATGGGCGTGCGCGCGGGAGAGTTCTCCCGCCGCCGGCCCGATGCCGGGCGCGCCGCCATCAAAAGGCTCTGGGACATGGCGCAGCGCGGGGTCATCCGGCCTCATGTCAGCGCCGCATTTCCGCTTTCACAATGGCGTGCGGCTTTTGCGACGATGGACGATCGCGCCGTCGTCGGCCGCACCATCCTGCGGCCCCACGATTAGGAGAGGACATACCGATTATGGCAAGCATCATACGCTTTCATGAACTGGGCGCGCCCGACGTGCTGCGCCTTGAAGAGATCGCCGTCGACAATCCCGGCCCCGGCGAAGTGCGTCTTGCGATCGAGGCCATCGGCGTGAACCGCGCCGAGGCGGCAATGCGCGGTGGCCACTACATCATGACGCCGACGCTGCCCGCGCGGATCGGATCCGAAGCCTCTGCCCTGGTGACCGCGATCGGCGAAGGTGTAACCGGCTGGTCGGTGGGCGACCGCGTCTGCACCCTGCCGGTGCCTGTATCGGAGCGCTACGCGACGTATGCGAGCGAAACACTGTACCCTGCCAACCGCCTGATTGCCCGCCCCAGCGGGCTGGATGCAGTGCAGTCCGCCGCAAGCTGGGTCGCGTTCATGACCGCGTGGGGCGGTCTTGTGGAACAGGCGGCGATCACCGCGGATGACACCGTCGTCATCACCGCCGCGTCCAGCAGCGTAGGCCTTGCCGCGCTACAGGTCGCGCGAGAGGCCGGGGCGACCGTGATCGCCACCACGCGCGGCACGGACAAAGCCGCGCAACTCGCCGCGTTCCACGCTGGCGCGGTGATCGCCAGCGACGAGCAGGAAGTGGCCGCCGAAATCCTGCGTCTGACCGAAAACAGGGGCGCATCGCTGATATTCGATCCGGTCTCGGGTCCGTTCGCCGAACGGCTGGCCGAAGCGCTGGCGGAAAGCGGTACGCTGATGATCTATGGCGGACTGTCCAAGCAGCCGGTCACGTTCCCGCGTCAACTGGCAATCCGCCGCAACCTGACGATGCGCGGCTTCAACTTCAATCCGATGGTGGTGGACCCGCAGCGCTGCAACCGGGCGGTTGCCGCGATCGGTCCGAATCTGGCATCCGGCGTCTACCGGATGCCGATCGCGCAGACATTTCCCCTCGCGCAGGCGGCAGAAGCGCACCGTACGCTGGAAAGCAACGCCCATATCGGCAAGATCGTCCTGACGGTCTGAACTGGCAAAGCCCCCGCCGCCCTCTTCGGGGCGACGGGAGCTTGCAATTCATGCCTTGCTGGTAAAAGGCACCTACTCCGCGCGCGGATCCCAAGCCCAGTACCGGCCCACCGCGCCAGCATCGATCCGAAGATCGCTGCCCGTCACGAACGCGGCATCGTCGGACACAAGAAACACCAGCGCGCGGCCGTAATCGCTGGGGCTGGGCAGCCTTTGCATCGGGATACGCGCGGCAAACGTGCCCATGATCTCTACCACGCCTTCCGGCATCGTCACGTCGCGCCCCCAGCGCCGGGCACGTTCCACGCTTTCCACCGGATCGGTGGCGGTGGGCGTCAGGCTGACAACGCGAATGCCGTGCCGTGCCAATTCCATTGCGGTTGATCGGGTGAAGTTCAGCAAACCGCCTTTCGACGTGCTGTAAGCGATGTTTCCGGGTTCACCCTGATGCCCTGCCGTGGAAACGATGTTGACGATCACCCCCTTGGCTTGCCCCTCCTCGCCACCACCCTGCGCGATCATCGTCTTTGCAACATGCTTGGTGAACAGGAACGTCCCGCCCAGGATGATACCAGACTGGCGCTGCCATTCGTCCCAGTCCATCTCCAGGACGCCCTTCTTGTTGAAGATGGCCGCATTATTGACCAGAATGTCTATCGTCCCAAACGCTTTGACGCCCTGCTCCACCGCGCTTCGGACTTGCGCCTCGTCCATGACGTCGCAGGTTATCGCGATCGACCGCCCACCCATTGCCTGAACTGCAGCGGCACAGTCGCGCGCATTTTCCGCGTTCGCGTCCACGGCAACGATAGCCGCGCCTTCGGCGGCAAGCGCCTCCACCATGCCGCCGCCGATATTGGGGCTGGTTCCTGTGACGATAGCTACTTTACCGGCAAGTTTCATCGATAGGCCTTTCCGTCCCCGCGCGGGAGACATGCAGCCGCCCGGTAGCCGGAGCGCTCTACGCGCGAACCGGACCGGCGACCGCCATCCCTTCTTCGAAAATCAGAGAAGGATGCTGACGCGTCCATGCGGACGCAGGCTGTTCAGATCGAGCATCACGCGCTTCGACGCTATCTTCAGATCATCCCCGTCCCTGACCAGCACATAGTTGATATGGCCGACGAAGACGTCAGTCACGTTATGCTTCGAACGGTAGCAGGCGAACTTGCACCGGGCTTCGATCCTCTCGCCTTCAGCCGCGCGCACGCGCACGTTTGAAATCAGGCGAACCAGTTCGGAGCGCGGCCACTCGGAATGCGCCGCCCTGTCCTTCAGACGCTCAACCCGGTAACGCAGACGCGGATAGTCGTCGGCGACGTAGAACAGCGCCGATGCGGAATCGACATCGTCAGCCGCGCCCGCCGTCGGAACTTCATAGGTCGCGCCCTCGGCGAACAACGCCAGCCATTCGTCGAGTTGCCATTCGTCCAGAAGGTCTGCCTCGTGGTAGAGGAAGTCCTCCACTTCGGAACGCAGCGCAGCGGCGTTGGTCTGGCTCATCGTGTCCACGCTCACTGCCCTTCTCCCATCACGCGGTTCCACTGCCGCCAGAAGTACCGCATCTGCGCTTCGTCATCGCTGGCCGGCTGTTCCTTCAGCATGCCCCGCGACAAGTCGTTCCAGCCGGAGAATTTGGAACTGGCATAGCCCAGTTGCGCGGATTCCAGCGCTTCTACGTCGTCCGGCGTGGCGAAGCCACCGGGACCGAGGAACTCAAGGAAGTTGTCAAGGCGACGCTTGCGCGAGTTCCTGTCTTCTCCCACCGGCGCCAGGGCCCAGGAACTGACGTGCATCAGATCAGGTGCGACCGGATAAAACGTTCGCACGGTGATGGCCATGATATCGTTGATGACGAAATTCGGGAAAATGCCCATGTTGCGGTCGCGATCCGCGATACGCCTGGCCCGTTCGGGGCCGACACGCTCTTCCAGCTCTTTGACGATCTCGGCGATCTTGGCCTTGCCTTCCTCTCCCCAGGCAGGGATGGTGCGGCCGATCGGGCGGCCCCACGGCGCCCTGCCTTCGATCATCGCGTGACCATTGCCCAAGTCAATCGCACGACTCAGGTTCTCGGTCCGCATCCCGGCAAGATCCTGCTCGACCTGCTCCTTGCCGATGGCCTGCATGAGATACGTGAAATACGTCTCGTGGGTTTCGGCGGCATGGTAGCCGTCATAGCTGTTCTCGACGAGCAGCTTCCAGTTTGCGCGGATGCTGTATTCCTGCACACCGCCAACGATTTCCATGCCGTCCGGCGCGTGATCCGCGACCAGATCGAGCACCTCCTTGGCGTCCGCAAGATAGTCGGCCAGGGAGCCTGCGCCGGCATCGAAGTTGACGAAGAAGAAATCCCGATAGGATTCCAGACGCGGAACCTTGTGCAGATCGACGCTGCCATCCTTGCCGAAATCGGGCGGGTAGACACCGGGCGCACTGCGTGTTCCGAACTTGCCGTTATTGTTGAACGACCAGCCGTGATAAAAGCACTTGAAGCTGATCGCGTTGCCGCATTTTTCGCGCTCCACTTGCGCGCCGCGATGCGGGCATACGTTCAGGAAGGCGTGAAACTCGCCTTTGCGATCGCGGTTGAAGATTACCTCCTGGCCGCCCACCGAGCGGACCAGAAAGTCATTGGGGTTCTTAAGTTCCGAGCCATGGCCGATGAACAACCAGGACTTCTCGAAGATCAGCGCGCGTTCGCGCTCCAGAACGTCAACGCTGGTAAACGCGTCGCGATTGACCTTGAACACACCCTTTTCGGGATCGTCGATGATGTAACGCCCCCCATTGGGGACTGACTTGAAGGCTGTCGCCATCGGACCTCTCCGCTCTCGATTGCAGCGCCAAGCGATGCCGGCACCGCCGTATGCTCCCTCTCGCCCGCCACGATTACGCGGTCGACACGCTTCTGGTACGCCGGTTGCCTCTCAAAGTCGACCTATATTTATACGATCGTATGAGTCTTTTAGGACATGGAAAATTTTCGATTTCATCAAAAGGTCTATTTTTAAATCGTGCTATATCAAAATCTTAAAGGTTATATTTGGATTGATACGGTCATATTTTTCATCGCCTTTAGAACGAATGATTGACTTTATCGTCGACAATCAGCGAACCGTTCCAGACGGAAGAATGCCGAAATGGGAGAGAGAATCATGGAGCGACCGGCTCACGGGCACCGTGCGATCACGATTGCGCTCCAATGCCGCTGAAGGATCTTGCACTGATCGTGCTGGTCTGCGTGGGTTGGGCGCTCAACATCGTGATTGGAAAGGTCGCGGTGTCCGAACTGACCGCGCCGCCGATCATGTTCGTGTTCCTGCGAACACTGCTGGTGGCGGTTCTGCTGGCACCCTGGCTACGCCGGGTTCCGCCGTCTCCGATACGGGTCTGCGTGGCGACCATGCTGCTGAGCGGCGGAGCTTACGGCCTGCTTGCGATCGGCCTGCAAAGCGCCGATGCGTCTTCCGCCGCGATCGTCACACTCTCCGGAATGCCGCTTACGGTGCTGCTGGCGATGCTGGTCCTTGGCGAACGGATCGGACTGCGCCGCTGCCTGGGCATGATCGTTACGCTGGTGGGGGTAGCGACGGTCATTGTCGGTCCTTCCGGGGTCAAGGCGTCGGTCGGGCTAATCTTCGTGGCGGCCAGCGCGGCGGCAGGCGCGGTCGGCTCAATCCTGCTCAAGAAGATCAGCGGTGTCCCCGCGCTGACATTGCAGGCCTGGGCGGGGCTGTCAGGAACAGTGCTTCTCCTGCCCCTCACCCTCATGATCGAAACCGATCAGGTGGCGCATACCTTGAGCGGGGGTTGGCCGTTGCTGGTATGCATCGTTGGCTCCGGCCTTGTCGGGTCGGTGATGAGCCACACGCTCTATTACAGCCTGTTGCAGCGCCACGATGCCAATCTCATGGCCTCGCTTATCCTGATGACACCTCTGCTGGCGATCATGCTGGGCATCGCGACCCTGGGAGAACGCCCGTCCGCTGGGCTTTTCTTCGGTGCGGGATTGGCGCTGGTAGGGGTTGGCGTAATTCTCGCGCCTGCGTCCCGGCGAATATGAGGGCGACGCTCAGTCATGCACTTCGGCCTGCTGGATGTGACGCAGCGAGAACCAGGTGCAAAGGACGACCAGCGGCCATGACAGCAGGGTGAGTGCCACCAGCCCCAGGCGCAGCGCGCCTGGCCCGGCATCAATCATGTCGCCCAGTTCCACCGCCGCCAGCGGCCCTACGCCATAGCCAAGGACCGAGATCACCAGCAGGTTGACCGCCGCCATGCGTGCGCGCATTCGTCGCGGGCCGAATACCTGAAACGCCAGCGGCGGCATCACCGCGAAGGCTGTGCCGGCAAAGACGCCAAGCCCCACGCCCGTCAGCAGCAACGGAAGGGTGGGGGCAGCAATCCCGCCAGCGAAAGCCGGAGCGCAGACGATCGCTGAAACGAACAGCGCCGCCACAGCGCCCCGCATCGGCCAGCGACGCTCTATCTGGTGTGCCAGCCATGGCCAGAAGAACGTGCCTGCCAGTCCTGCGGGCACGCCCACCATTCCGAAAACGTATCCCGCCTGCGCCAGCGTAACGCCATAACCGCGCACCAGCACGGTGGGCAGCCATGCCACGATGGACAGCGCGAATATTGAATAAAGTCCGGCACAACTGAGCAGCGGCGTAAAGACTCTCCAGCGCGAGCGCAGATAGTCTGCAAAGACCGCCAGGCTGGCATCGTCCCGCCCGATCGCCTGCGACGCGCCCCGTTCGGGATCTTTAACCAGCACGGCAAAACCTCCCGCCAGCACCAGCCCCGGCACGCCGACGAACACAAACGTCAGCTGCCATGGCGCCAGCCCCACCATCTTGCCCACACCCTCCGCCACACCAAGCGCCATGGCGCCGACGATGTAAGAGCCGATGCTCATGAAGCTGCCGACTGACAGATAGATGGCCATGGGCAGACCCCGTTTCTCACGCGGAAACAGGTCGGCGATCAACGATACCGCCGCCGGGGTCAGCACGGATTCGCCGAGCGCCACTCCGCAGCGCAGGATAAGCAGGCTCCAGAACCCTTGTGCGAAACCGGTCAATACCGTTGCGACGCTCCAGATCGCAACGCCGATGGACACCACCGCCCGGCGGCTGCGGGTATCGACCAGTTGCGCCAACGGCACCCCCCCGATCGCATAGACCAGCGCGAACCCTAACCCGAGCAGCAGCGCCATCTGCCGATCATCGAGCGCAAGCGACTGCGCCACCGGTTCCGCCAGCAGCGCCAGAATGCTGCGATCGAGAAAGGACAGCACGAACAGCAGGAACAGGAGAATCAGGGTAGTCCAGGCCCCTTCCGCGGTCCGTTCGGCCGGGGCAGCATAGCCCGGTGCGCCACTCTTTGAATCTTCACGCATCGTCATCGATTGTGTCATCCCCGCCCCCATCTTCGCCCTGCCTACATCGCCTTTCACGCTCCGATCTTCCGTGCGCTCTCAAGGGCCAGCGCCGCTATTTCCGGAAGTTGCGCCGCGCGCACCCGCGCTTCCGACGACGCGGCAGTGCCGCGCAGCACCCGCCCTTTGATCCCATGGTAGATCGCGGCGAGACGGAACAGATTGTAGGCCATGTAGTATTCGTACCCGTCGATCCGCGCGCGTCCGGTCCGGCGGCAATAGGCCGCGACGTAATCGGTTTCGGACGGAATGTTCAGCGCCGCAAAGTCCGCAGCGGCCAGCCCCGCAAGAATATGCGGCGGCAGCCGATAGACCATCGCGTGATATGTGAAATCCGCAATGGGATCACCCAGCGTCGAGAGTTCCCAGTCGAGAACCGCGATCACGCGCGGCTCGGTCGGGTGGAAAATCATGTTGTCTATGCGAAAATCGCCGTGGACGATCGTGCCCGGCCCTTCGGGCGGAATGTGCCGCGGCAGCCATTCGATCAGCCGATCCAATGACGGATCGCGCCCGGCAGCCTCGTCCGAAAGATACTGTCGGGTCCATCGGGCGATCTGCCTCTCCAGATAATTGCCGGCCCTACCGAAATCCGCCAGGCCCGCCGCAACAGGATCGATCGCATGCAACTGCGCCAGCGTGGCGTTCATGGCCTCATAGTAAAGCGGACGATCCTCGCGCGCGATTTCCGGGAGGCGGCCGTCCCAGAATATTCGCCCCTCAACAAGCTCCATTATGTAGAACGCTGTGCCAATAACGGCCACGTCCTCGCATAGCGAGAAGACCTTGGGGACGGGGAATCCGGCCTCACCGACGGCGGCAATCACCAGCGCTTCACGCTCTATCGCGTGCGCGCCTTTCAGCAGTTGTCCGGACGGCTTGCGCCGCATCACATAGGCGCGCTCAGGAGTCGTCAGGCGGTATGTCGGATTGGACTGTCCACCTTGGAAACGCGACACTTCAAGCGGTCCGACGAAGCCTTTGACATGCCTCTCCATCCATGCCGCAAGCGCTTGTGCATCGACGCCATCCTCAATGCGCCGCCGTACCGCAGCGGCCGCTGTCCGGGTTTCCATCGCCTGTTCTCCCAATCCGCGCCGCGTTCACCGGCTGGGTAACCTGCCCGGGAACCGACCATTGCGCGCACGGCATATGCCGTTGCATCATTATAGTTCATATGCTTTATACAATATTGATAAAAATCCTAGAGGCTATGGCCAGGCGGGATACTAATCCTGTCAACGGCAGATTGCCCTCGGGACTAGTGACGGAGATGAAACCATGAAGGAGCACGGCGCCCGCGCCGCCGATCGGTGCGACCACGACCATTACGACCAGGATCTGAAAGCGCTGTTCCAGCCAATGAAGGTCGGCCCGATGACGGTGCCCAACCGCATGATGATGGCGGGCATGTCCGCCGGCATCAAAGTGGACGAGAACGGCGAAGTCGATCCCCAGATGACCGCCTACCTGCTCGAACGCGCGCGAGGCGAACCCGGGATGATCGCCATCGGCGCGTCGCCGGTGGTCCCGATCGAGGCGAAGCGCATTCATGGCATCGCGCTTTACAGCGATCACGTCGTCCCCTCTCTGCGCACGATGGTGGAAGCCGTGCATCGCCATGATACGCGCATCGGCATTCAGCTGTGGAACGGCGGCGGCACCGAGGGCACGACTCCGGGAACGCTCATCTCGCCTTCCGGGCTGTCCTCCAACGTACGCACCGCTCGTGGCGATGCGACATCGCGGCGACTGGGCCAACCGAATCGCGCCCTATCGGTGGAGGACATCCACCGCGTCATCGGCTGTTTCGCGCAAGGCGCGCGCCGGGCGGCGGAAGCCGGGTTCGATTTCGTCGAGATCCATGGCGGGCACGGCTACCTCATCAGCAACTTCCTGACACCGCTGTTCAACCGCCGCGACGACAAGTACGGCGGCAGCTTCGAGAACCGCACCCGGTTCCTGATCGAAATCGTCGAGGCGGTGCGGCACGAAGTGGGCGATACCATCGCCGTGGGGGTCAAGTACAACGGCAGCGACTTCCTAGGCGAAGACGGCTGGTCGATAGAAGAAAGCGGCCGCCTGGCGCCATTGGTGGAAGCTGCCGGGGCCGACTACATCACCATCACTGCCGGTCTGGTGGGTACGCCACAACTGACCATCCCGCCGATGTACGAGCCACAGGGCTGCTATTCCGACCTTGCGGCCGCCGTAAAGCCGCACGCCACGGTACCGGTAGGCACCATCGGACGTATAAAGAACCCCTTGATGGCCCGCGATCTTATCGCTTCCGGCAAGGCGGATTTCGTGTGTTTCGGGCGGGGTGCCATCGCTGACCCCGAGATCTTCGCCAAAACCCGCAGGGGCGCTATCGCCGATATCCGCCCCTGCCTTGCCGATTGCCGGGGCTGTATCGACGAGCATATCCACCGCCACCCGGGCGGCGCGGATGCCAGTTGCGTGGTCAACCCGCGCATGGGTCGCGAACGCAGTTGCATCGACGTGGAGGGCGCGGCGCGGGCCGATCCCCGGCGCGTGATCGTGGTCGGGGGCGGGCTGGCCGGCATGGAGGCGGCCCGCATTTCTGCCTATCTGGGGCATCGGGTCACGCTGATCGAGGCGGACGACGCGCTGGGCGGGCAGATTCGGATCGCGAGGCAGATTCCCGGCAGGCAAGAAATCGGCGACATCGTGCCCTGGTACGAACGTCAACTGGCGCGCCTTGGCGTGGATCTGCGGCTTTCGACCTTGGCGGACAAAGCGCTGCTGGCGACGCTGACACCGGATGTCATCGTGCTTGCCACAGGCAGTCGCCCGGCGATCCCGCAGAACATGATCGACCTCGTGCTCAATGCAGAGGGGATCGAGATCCTGCTTCTGGACGATCTGATTGGCAATGCCCTGCCGTTGTCGGGGCAGGCCCTCGTCATCGGCGGCGACCAGAACGGCATGGTCGCTGCGGACTATCTGGCGCAGAACGGGGTGCAGGTCACCGTAGCCGAGACAGGCGCCCATTTCGGCCACAAGCTCGCCGCCCATGATCGCTGGTATCTGCTGAACCGACAGAACGCCAAGGGCGTAAAGCGCATCAAGAATGTCCTCGAGATCGCCCTGGATTGCGATGGCAGGGTTCGCCTCCGGACCGATGCGGGGGAGATGGCCCTGCCCGATATCGGCACGATCGTCTTCGCCGGGGAACGCAAATCCGACCGGACACTGGCCGAGGCGACCCGCGATCTAGGCGCACGACTGCTGGTGGTAGGCGATGCCCACGACGCGGAATCGGAGAACGCCGGAACAATCTTCGCCAACATTGCACACGCCTACGACACGGCGCGGCAGATTTGAAGGATCAGGATATGGGCAAAGTGGAAGCTCGACAGTTGCCCTCCGTGATCGGGCAGGAACTCGGCCCGTCGCGCTGGGAAACGATCACGCAGGCCATGATCGACCATTTCGGAGAAGGGACCACAGACCGCTTCTGGATTCACACCGATGTCCCCCGTGCGACGGCGGCTTTCGGCGGCACGATTGCGCATGGCCTGCTGGTGCTTTCGGTTGCGCCGGTGCTCGCTGGCGATCTGATGGCCTTCGCCGAAGTCGATCTCAATTATGGGTTCGACAAGGTTCGTTTCATGTCGGTCGTTCATGCCGGCGACCGCGTCCGGGTCAGGATCACCCCGCTGGGGCTGGAACCGCGGGGCGAGGGAGCGTTGCTTCGGCTGCGATTCACGATCGAGGTGGAAGGGCGCGAAAAGCCCGCCATCGTCGCGGAGTGGCTGTTCATGCTGTTCGACAGCCCCGATGCGCTGGCGCACCAGGCCGAGGTCGGTGAACACGCATGACCGAGCGGCTAGCCAAAGGCATTGCCGGAGAAGCCATCGTTATTACAGGTGGTTACGGCGGAATAGGATTGGCCGTGGCCCAGCTTGTCGCGGAACTCGGCGGCAAGGCCGTCATAGCCGGACGCAACAGGAGCAAGGGCGAGACTGCCGCAGCGGCGATCCGGGCCAAGGGGCTGATCGCCCACTTCGTCGAAATGGATGTGGCCGATCCGGCTTCCGTGGAAGCGGCCGCCGAAGCCATAGACCGCGATATCGGGCCAGTTTCCGGCCTCGTCGCCAATGCCGCGGCAACCTGGCCCGGCCCCGCTTTCGACCTTTCGCCGGAGGACTGGCGCAAGACGCTGGCGGTAAATCTGGACGGCACTTTCTTTTGCGCACAAGCCTTTGGCCGCCGGATGCGCGGGCGCGGCGGATCAATCGTGATCGTCTCCTCTGCCGCTGCCGCCAAAGTCACCTGGCCGCCGGCCGTCTTATCCTATTCGGTCGCCAAAGCGGGAATATCGCACCTGGCCCGGCTGCTGGGCGTCGAGTGGGCGAGCGAGAACATCCGCGTGAACGCTGTCGAACCGGGGCACATCGACACGCAAATGACCCGCAACGCCCAGCAACGCCGCCCTGAACTGATCGAAGGGTGGATATCGATGGTGCCGCAAAAGCGCCTCATCGACGCCGACGAGATCGCCGATACAATCGGCTTCCTGCTGTCCGACCTGTCGAGTTCGATGACCGCATCGGTCATCAGCGCGGACGGCGGTTACACCAAACGCTGACGACCGATCGAAGTGGCTCAGGCGAAAGCCCTGGTCACTTCAAGGTCGATCGCGGCATGCAGGGTGCGGGTAGCCGACTGGTCGGTGACAAGCTGAACCTGCATGTCGTAGGGGTTGAACACCCCGCTCGCCATGATGTGCAGAATATTACGGCGATAGTCCTGGAACAGCGCGTCGCGATCGGGCGCATCCCTGACGCCGTACGCAATCAGTTCGTCGCGGTAATGGCCGATCAGATCGCGTTCATGCCTGCGACGGTCTTCCGTCGCGAGCGTGGTCACCATCATCTCGCCATGATCGTGGCCGGGGACGCCGGGGAACGTGCACTGCCAGTCAAGGAAACCGGGCGTGCCGTCCGCCTCGTAGAACAGGTTGCCGCTGTGGCAGTCGCCATGGACCAGCGTATGCACGGGCGCGGCGTCGTTCGTACGCCATAGCGTTTCCAGCATCTTGCGACCGAACTCGCGCGTCGGGAACACCTGCGCCAGCATCGGCGCGTAGATGCGACCTTCGACCACGTCCCAGTTTCTGTCCCGCATCAGGTAACGCAGGAAGGTGCGCTGCGGATCGGCCCAGTCGCGATAGCTCGCAAGGCGCAAATCGCCCCAGAAATGCGCAGGGAACCGCGCCAGTCCGGACAGAATGCGCGCCACGTCATCCACCGTCAACACGTCGGTGGCATAGCCGAAATTGACGTTGCGCGCGCTCATGTCTTCCAGAATGACAATACCCTGCCGTTCGTCGAAATCCCAACCCGCGTAGTAGGCAGTGGGGATGCTGGCCGGCATCGCGGGCGCAAGTTCGTGGAAAAAGCGCGCCTCCTGGATCAGTCCGAGCCACACCCGACGGCGCATGACATCGTCGAAGCCACCCTTTACGTAGACCGTATCTGGCGCATCACCCCGATCTCCGCGATACGCCAGATCCAGCGTGAAGCGCGCCGACATCGATGTGCCCGCGCGCTCCCTGTCGCGCGTCACCCCGGCGATCGCAATACCGGGAAACCTGTTCTGCAGCGCTTCGGTAAGCCACGCGGCATCGACGCCATCCATCGTGGTGGGAAGCGGACTGCGGGTACGCCGCGTGCGTTCGAGAGTGGCCATGTCCGAGTTCTCATCCTTTGCAGGTTCCTCTGCCGCCCCTTCCTTTTCGGCTCGGGGCCGATGGACAGGTCCGGAAGCTTCCTTTACCATACGTTTTAGACAAACGAATAAACATTCGTCGAAGTAATCGACTTTGTGCGCCGGTCATCGGCGCAGCCGGAGAGATGCCCGCTTGGAAAAGCCCCAACTTCCGAACCGGCGCGAGGCGCGCTGATTGTGCGATATCGCCTGCCTTCGCTCAACGCCCTGCGCGCGCTGGACGCGGTGGGCCGGCACGGTAGCCTGTCTTCCGCCGCGCGCGAACTTCACGTATCGGTAGGTGCCGTCAGCCGCCATGTCGCCCTGCTGGAGGCCTATTTCGAACGCCCCCTGCTGCAACGCCACAAGAGCGGGGTCACGCCTACGCCCGATTGCGCCGCCTACCTGCAGACACTGGGCGATGCGTTCGAACGCATCGACAGCGCCAGTCAACGCCTGTCCGGCGGGCACAGCCAGGGACAGCCGCTGCAACTGCGTTTCTATTCCAGCTTCACGACCGAATGGCTGGCGTCCCGGCTGCCACTGTTCCGCGCCAGGCACCCCGACGTGCCGCTGGACTTCACGCTATCCACCCATGACGCGCGCTGGCGTGACGAACCTTTCGATCTGGCGCTGACTGCGACACCGCCTGACAGCGACGATTTTTGCGTGGTCGAACTTTTCGACATGCAACTGGCGCTGGTCTGCGCACCGGGGCTTGCAGCCCGCTCGGGTGGGATGACCCCCAACGATCTTGCCGGCCAGACGCTGTTGGTAGCGCCGCGCGAACTTCCCCTGTGGGACGCGCTGCTGGCGCAGATGGGAGCCCGGCCGCTGCCCGCGCAGGACCGGCTGTGCTTCGAATCGCTGAGCCTGACGTATCAGGCCGCGCGGGGCGGGGGCGGCGTCGCGCTGGGCAATCTGCTGATGATCGTGGACGATCTGACGAGCGGACGGTTGGTTCAGCCGTTCGACACCGTGTACCGCGCCGATGCGACTCACTACCTGGTGTGCCGTCGCAGCCGCCGCCGTCATGCGCCGCTGGTGCTATTCCGTGACTGGCTGATGGCGCAGATCGCCACCAGCCGCGCAGCGTTAGTTCCGTTCGTCGACGGGCGCCCCGCACCGCGCCTTTCCCTGGATGGGCGGCAACCCGCTTTTGCCAGTTCCTGAAGTCCGGCATGATTGACGCCAACCCCGCCGGGGTCAAACCGGGTTTGATGAAATTGCGACTTCCGGCGCACGGCCACCGCTGCCCATCATGGGCAACCGAGTGGAGCGGAAACCGACATGTCCGATAAAACGAAATACGATTATGACGTCATCGTCGCCGGAGCGGGGCCTGTGGGCCTGACCCTTACCATCGATCTTGGCCGGCGCGGAGTGGAAACGCTGCTGATGGAGCGCGATCCCACGACCGCGCCCTGGCCCAAGATGGACCGTTCCAATGCCCGGACCATGGAACTGTATCGCAGACTGGGGCTTGCCGATCGCATCCGCGCGCTTGGCTATCCGGCGGACAACCCAATGGACGTGATGCTGGTGCGTTCGATGAACGAGCCCCCGATTGCCTGCATCCCCTTCCCGTCGGTAGCGGAAAAACGCGCGACGGTGGCTGCGTGCTGCGACGGCAGCATCCCGCTGGAGCCGTACCAGTTGGTGTCGCAAAACGCGATCGAACCGCTGCTGCGCAAGGTGGCGGAAGAGGAAACACCGAAAACCACCGTGCGCTATGGCTTTGAACTGGTGGATTTCGAGCAGGACGCCGATGGCGTGACCATCCGTGCCCGGCGCAGCGATGGTGGCTATGAAACGCTGCGCGCACGCTATCTGGTAGGCTGCGATGGCGGGCGCAGCACCGTGCGCAAGCACCTGGGCATCGCCTTGCAGGGCCGTTCCAGCCCGATCGAGCTGCGGCAGGTGATTTTCTGGTCCAAGGATCTCTATACGCGTATGGCCGTGCCCAAAGGGCGACACTACAATTTCATCGGCGGCGGCGGTTTTGTGGCGCAAGGCAACCGCACCGAGTTCACGTTTCACACGGCGCTGCCCGCAGACACCGATTTCGAGCCGATACTGCGACAGATGATCGGGTTCGATTGCGATCTGGAGATACGCCATGTGGTTTCATGGCGACCGCACCTGCTTCTGGCGGATTCCTACCGGCGTGACCGGGTGCTGATGGCGGGCGATGCGGTGCATCTGGTCATTCCCACGGGCGGTCTTGGCATGAACACAGGCGTGGGCGATGCGATTGACCTGGGCTGGAAGCTGGCGGGCACCATTCATGGCTGGGGCGGAGCCGGACTGCTGGACAGCTACGAACCCGAACGCCGCCTCGTCGGCCAGCGCAACATCGAAGCTTCGGGCTGGGCAGCCGACGGGTCGATGCTGTGGCTGCCCTTCGTCACGCCCGAAATCGACGCGGTCGGGCCGGCTGGCGATGCCGCGCGTGAACGCCTGCGCGCGGCCTATGAGCGCGAACATGGCAGGATGCACGGCATGGTCGGAGCCGAAGCCGCATATACTTACGCCGGATCGCCGCTGGTCGCCCATGAACCGGGAAACCTTGCCCATTGGGAAATCAGCCGGATCGAACCTCATGCCCGCCCCGGCGTGCGCGTGCCGCATATGTGGCTGAAGGACGGCAGCGCGCTTCAGGACAATCTGGGCGAGGATTATACGCTGCTGGATCTCGGCGGCGATTTCGACACCGCGCCGCTGGAAGCAGCCTTCGCCGCACTGGGCGCGCCGCTGACGGTGGTCCGGCGCAATGAACCGCACGTGCGCGACGTGTTCAACGCAGGCGCTCTGCTGCTTCGCCCCGATCTCCATGTCGCCTGGCGTGGCGACGGGCCGCCCGCCGATCCCGTCGCCCTCGCCCGCATGGCGACCGGCCACAGCGCCGGCTTCCGGCGCTGATAGTAGGAGAGCCGACGATGTTGCGCGAAACCGGACATATCCCCGCCCGCACCCAGGTTCTCGTCCTTGGCGCCGGCATCGCGGGGCACTGCGCCGCGCTCGCCGCCGCCGAACGGGGCTGCGACGTGCTGTTTCTCGAAAAGGCATCGCAGCCCGGCGGCAGTTCCGCCATGGCGGGCGGCGGTTTCGCCTTTTCCGGCACCGATCTGATGGAAGCGGCCGGACGGACCGACAGCCTTGCCGCCTTCCGCGCGGATCTTATGGAATCGGGTGCAAACCGAAACGATCCCGTGCTGATCGACGCATTCCTGGCCCGCCAGCTGGATGCCTATACCTTTCTGAAACGACACGGGGTTCATTTCGATCTGATGCCCGGCGTGATGCGGATGCACACCACCGGTACCGGCCGCGCGGTAACAAACCTGCATGTCGCCGCCCGCGCGCATCCGCGCATCACCTACTTCTCCAAATGCGCGGCGATGGCGCTCAACCGGCCCGGTGCAGACGGGCGTGTTGAAAGTGCGGTGATCGCCTTCGGAGATGAAATCTTGACGGTCGCGGTCACACACGGCGTCGTGCTGGCGACCGGTGGGTTTTCCCGGTCGCGCGAACTAATCGCCACGTTCGCGCCGGAACTGCTGGGCGCGGTGCGGCACGGCGGGGTCGCCAACACCGGCGACGGACTGATGATGGCCTGCCAACTGGGTGCGGGGCTTGCCGACATCGGCTATGTCAGCGGATCGTTCGGCGGCGCCATCCGGGACTATCCACGCGGGGTGCAGGGCGCAGACGAAGTGCCGCCACTGCTGTTCACCTTCATGTCCGGCGGCATCATGGTCAACGTTGAAGGGAAACGCTTCGTCAACGAAGGCCAGAGCTACAAGACGTTGAGCGGCGTCGGCATGGAACAGACCGGCGGGGTGGGATTCCAGGTCTTCGACCAGACGCTGATCGACCAGTCGATGGCGGACAGTTCGGTCAACAACTTCCAGGAAGGAATCGTCGGCGGCTATATCCGCTCCGCCGAAACGGTCGAAGCTCTGGCAGAGACGATGGGTCTGGACCCGGCCACGCTGGCCGCCACGGTCGCCCGCTACAACGCTCATGTCGCGCAAGGGCACGACCCGGACTTCGGGCGCACCGCCACGCTGCTTCCGATCAATCGTGCGCCCTACTACATCGCGGCAAGCGCCAATGCGCTGACATCGACGTATGGCGGCATCACCACGAACGCCGACATGGCGGTGACCGACTGGCTCGGCCAGCCCATCGGCGGCCTCTATGCGGCCGGCGAAGTCGTTGGCGGGTTTCACGGAGCGGGCTATTACAGCGCCTCCTCACTTTCCTCGTCCGCAACGTTCGGAATCTGCGCCGGCGAGGCCGCTGCGCGCAATGGTGAAGGGGTAATTGCATGAAATCATGGCGCGCGCAGCGGTTCGGCAGGCTTGAAGAGGTTCTCGAACTCATCGACGTCCCGCTCCCGGAGCCCGGTCCGGGGCAAGTGGTGCTGCGGGTGCGCGCCGCGGGCGTTGGCCTGCCTGACGCCCTGATGCTGGGCGGCGGGTATCCGCTGGTGCCGCAGCCGCCAGTCTCGCCGGGCATGGAAGTCGTCGGCGATGTCCATGCCGTCGCGGCGGACGTGGACGTTGTCCCTGGCACTCGGGTAATGGCGCTGGCCGCCGCCGCGCGCGGCTGGGGCGGTTTTGCCGAATACTGCATCGCCGAAGCGAAGAACGTGCTGCCCGCCCCCGGCGCGCTTTCGGACGAGGAAGCCGCCGGGTTCTATATTCCCTACAAGACCGCGCATATGGCGCTGGTCCACCGGCTGGCGCTGCAACCGGGCGAAGTGATGCTGGTGCCCGGTGCTGCGGGCAGTTCGGGCGCTGCGGCGGTGGCACTGGGCAAGGCCTTGGGCGCAAGCGTTATAGCGATCGCCAGCAGCGCGGAAAAAGCCGCCTTCGCCCGCGATTGCGGCGCCGACCATGTGCTCAACCACCGTACTGACGACCTGCCGGCGCAGATCGCGCGGATCACCGGGGCGCGCGGCGCGCAGGTGCTGTTCGATGCGGTCGGCGGCGATCTGGCGACCGGGCTGGTGCCCAGCCTTGCGCGGGGTGCGCGGATCGGCCTCGTCGGCTTTGCCAGCGGAGAATGGCTGCGCCTCGATCCACAGGCGCTGGTCATGCGCAACCTGTCGGCTCTGGGTATCTTCGCGGGCGATATGACACCCGACGAACTGCACCGAACATATGCGGAGCTGACCGCAATGGCCGTCGCCGGGCGCATCCGCGTGCCAGTGGGCCAGGTGTTCGGCTTCGCGCACGTCCCACAGGCGATCGCCGCCGTGCGCGACGGGCGTATCCCCGGAAAGATCATTGTCCGGGGATACTGACCCTTTATGCGAAAGGGACGGGGCGGCTGTTCAGCGTCCCGTCCAGCGCGGCGCGCGCTTTTCCTGAAAGGCGGCGATTCCTTCGCGGGTATCGTCCTGGGTCAGGAGCCGATCGAACCACTGGAGCGCAAGGGCATAAGCCTCTTCCTGCCCGGCGGCGGGCTCCACGGCAGCCCGCGCCATCGCCTTGGTCGCCCGGATCGCCATCGGCGCACCGGCGAGGATCGCATCGGCATAGCGCCGGGCGACCGCGATCGCCTCTCCCGCCGGCGCCACTTCGCTGACCAGCCCCCAGCCATGCGCGGTCGCCGCATCGATCATCTCGCCGGTCAACAGGCAGCGCATCGCAAGGTGCCAGGGCATCCGCCGAGGTAGCGTGCTGGCTCCGCCACCCAGCGCCGCGAACCCAACCTTGGGTTCGGGCAAGGCGAAGCGTGCGGCTGCATCCGCCACCACGATATCGCAGGCCAGCGCCACTTCCCAGCCCCCACCCAGCGCCACGCCGTTCACCGCAGCGATGATCGGCTTGTCCAGCGTGTAGCGGCGTTGCAACCCGCCCCAGCCGGTTTCCGGCATCGGCGCGTCCATATCGTCAGCCAGATCGTGCCCGGCACAGAACGCCCGGCCGGCTCCGGTGATGATGGCTACTCGCAGCGCGTCGTCCGCTTCGAACCGGTTCCAGATGGCATCCAGTTCCCTGCAGTCCGAAGCGGTCAGCGCGTTGAGCGTATCGGGCCGGTTCAGCGTGACGGTCAGCACCGCGCCATCGGCTTCGGCCAAAATCTGGCCGCCCGCGTTGATCGTGGTTCCCATAATCGTCGCCCCCTATTCAGCGTTGCAGGAAGTCCGCGACGATCGCGTTGAAACGATCGGCCTTTTCCCATTGAATCCAGTGTCCGCATTGCGGGAACAGATGGACTTCGCTGTTGGCGATCATGCGGCTGAACAGCTGATAGCCGTCCACCGGATTTACCCGATCGTCCTTGCCCCACAGGATCAGGGTTTCGTGCGGGATCTGCCAGAGCGGCTCCTGCCAGAACGGATCGAGGCCCTGCTTCGCCCATGGGGGATCGTTAATCACGTCAGCGCGGGTGGCGGCGGCAAGCCGTTCGGCCACCAGTTCCTCGGTAATCACCGACTGGTCATGAACCAGCAGTTCCAGAACGCCGCGCATCTTGGCCTCCGTCGGGCCATCGCCAGCGTAGAACGTCGCCATGCGACGAGTGCCCTCCGAAGGGGTCGGCGTGTGCATGGACAGGAAGCCGCCCGGCCCCATCAGAACCATGCGGCGCATCCGCTTTGGGTGGCGCAAAGCAATGGACAGGCACTGCCCGCCGCCCATAGAGTTGCCCACCATATCCGCCTGATCGATACCCAGCGCATCCATGAAGCGCAGCGTCACATCGCCGAACGTGCCCATCAGGCCGGTACCGGGACCGGCCGGAATCTTGTTTTCCGATGCGCCGAAGGCGGGCATGTCGGGCACGATCACCCGCCCAACTTTCTCGGCTAGGGGCGCGATGTTGCGAATATAGTTGCTGATGCCGCCCGCGCCTGGTCCGCCACCGTGCAGCAGCAGCAGCGGCACACCACCCCGGTCTTCTCCCACCTCGACGTAGCTGATCTGGCAGCCGTCCACATCGATTGTCTTCGCAACGAAATCCCCGCTCATGTCCTTCTCCTCGGTCTTTCCTGTCAAAGGCCCCACCGCGCCAGCAGGGTTGAAGCATCTTCGTTCTTGCCGATTGCGCCCGGCGTTCGCGAAAAGCGCGGCGCGGGCGTGTTGTGCAGGGCCCCGTCGCGCTCAACGTAGCTGCCGCGCGCGCGCGTCTGCGGATGTGCAGGGACTTCATTCAGATTCAGGACAGGCGCCGCGCAGGCGTCCGTATCCTGAAGGATGTCGGTCCATTCATCACGCGTCCGGGTGGCGAAGATCGCCGCCATCTGCACGCAGCGGTCGGGCCACACGGCTACGTCCAGCTGATCGTCCAGCCACTGCGCAGGTGCACCGATCAGATCGAGCAACTGCGCATAGAAGTGCGGCTCGACCGCGCCGACCGCAAACTCCCCTCCGTCCGCGCAAATGTATGTACGATAGAACGGCGCGCCGCCGCCCAAGAGATTCCGGTCACGCTCCAGCGAGATCGCGCCGCTGGGAACCATCCCGGCGAACATCGACATGAGCGAGGCGACCCCATCGACGATTGCCGCGTCGATCACCTGCCCTTGCCCCGATTTCTCCCGCTCCCACAGCGCGGCCATGATGCCGAAGGCCAGGAACATGGACCCGCCGCCAAAATCGCCGACGAGGTTGAGCGGCACCGCTGCCGGTTCGCCGCGCCGTCCGATCGCCGCCAGTGCGCCGGTCAGCGCCAGATAGCCGATGTCGTGGCCCGCGCGCCCGGCCAGCGGGCCATCCTGCCCCCACCCGGTCATCCGTCCATAAATGAGGCGGGGATTGCGGGCCAGCACCGCATCAGGGCCAAGGCCAAGGCGCTCCATCACGCCGGGGCGGTTGCCTTCGATCAGCACGTCGGCACGGTCCAGCAGGTCCAACGCGCGGGTGCGCCCTTCATCGCTGCGTAAGTCCAGCGTCAACATCGCCCGCCCCCGGTCGACCACCGGGTTAAGCGCGGCCACACCGCCCGGCCGGTCTATACGCAAGACTTCCGCGCCCAGATCCGCCAGCAGCATCGCGCAATGCGGACCGGGACCGATCCCGGCGAATTCCACTACCCGCAGTCCCGCCAAAGGGCCGCCGCGTGCGCTTTCGTCAGCCATCGCTGCGCCCCCTCACTTCGGCGCCAGACGGATCGCGCCGTCGAGGCGGATCGTTTCACCATTCAGCATCGGATTGCCGACGATGGCCTCGACCAGTTGGGCATATTCGTCCGGATGGCCGAGGCGGTTGGGGAACGGCGTCTGGCTGCCCAGCGAATCCAGAGCTTCCTGTGGTAGCGATGCCAGCAGCGGCGTCATGAACAGGCCCGGTGCGATCGTCACCACCCGGATGCCATAGCGCGCCAGTTCACGCGCTGCGGGCAGGGTCAGGCCGGCGACGCCTGCCTTGGACGCGGCATAGGCGGGCTGGCCGATCTGCCCGTCGAACCCCGCGATGCTGGCGGTGTTGATGATGACGCCGCGTTCCTCGCCGAGAAGATCGGCGGTGTGTAGCCGCTGCGCGAACTTGGACATCACGTTGAACGTGCCCAGCAGGTTGATGTTCACGATCCGCGCGAAGTCGGCCAGCGGCAGCGCCGCGCCGTCGCGCCCGATGATCTTGGCTGGCGGCCCGGTGCCTGCGCAGTTGACCAGGATGCGGGCTTTCCCGTCTAGCCCTTCGACGTCTTCCAGCGCGGCGGACACTTGTGTTTCGTCCGTCACGTCCACCCGCGCAAAGCGGCCACCGATCGCGGACGCATGGGCCTTGCCCAGCGCCTCGTTCAAGTCAAAAAGTGTCACTTTTGCGCCGGCAGCGGCAAGCCGGGCGGCGGTTGCTCCGCCCAAGCCCGATGCGCCTCCGGTCACGATCGCGGATATGCCATCAATCTTCATGCTTGCCTGCTCCCGTCAGTTTCGATGTCCACGATGACTTTGCCGATCGCCCTGCGCTCGCCTACCTCGGCCAGTGCCGCCCGGATTGCGCTCAGGGGGTAGCGCGCGTGAATGCGCGGATGCAGCCTGCCTTGTGCATATAAGGCAAGGATGGCCGCGAAATTGTTCGCCGCCGTCGTCGGATCGCGTGCGGCCCATGCCCCCAGAACGACGCCGATCGCGCTGGCGCTTTTCAGCAACAGCAGGTTCGCCGGCAACCGGGGTATCGCCCCCGCCGCGAAGCCGACAACCAGATAGCGCCCCTGCCAGCCCAGCGCGCGCAAAGCCGCCTCGGCATGGCGATCGCCGACGATATCCACGGCCACGTCAGTGCCCCGCCCGTCGGTGATCCGCATGACGTCAGCCTTGATCGCATCATAGCCGATCGCCTCATCAGCACCCGCTGCCAACGCTGCCTGCCGCTTTTTGGGGGTAGAAGCGGCGGCGATCACCCGCGCGCCCAGGGCCCGGGCGACTTCAATGGTAGCGAGGCCGACACCGCCCGCCGCACCCAGCACAAGCACCGTTTCCCCCGCTTGCACACGACCCTGTGTGACGAGCGCCAGATAGGCGGTAGAGTAGGCTACGCCGAAGCCCGCTGCCAGATCGAGCGGAAACTCCGGCGGCAACACGAAGGCCTCGCCTCGGTCGCACGCCGCATAGTCGGCAAAGGCGCCGATCGCCCCCATGAACACAACACGATCGCCCGGTGCAACGTCGGACACGCCTTCGCCCACCGCGACAACCACGCCCGCCGCTTCGGCTCCCAGCACAAACGGCGGGGCAGCTTTCAACTGGTAGCGGTCCTGCGTCACCAGTAGATCGGGAAAGTTGATGCTCGCTGCCGCGACCCGGACCAGCAACTGCCCGCGTCCGGCTTCGGGACGGGGCCACGGACCGACGCGCAGGGCTGAATTCTCGCCGACCGCCTCACAAATCGCCGCGTTCATCATAATCCCGTCGGGAGTCATCGTCACAGGAGCAGGCCGCCATCGGCGATGATGGTCTGCCCGGTGACATAGGACGCCAGCGGCGATGCAAGGAACAGCGCCACGCCGGCCATTTCCTCGATCGTTCCGAATCGGCCCATCGGGATGCGTTCCAGCGCCGCCTCGCGCTGCGCGTCGCGTTGGGTCGTCACGGCGGTCATCTTGGTGGGGATGAACCCGGGTGCGAGGCCGTTCACCCGCACCCCGTTCGCCGCCCAGGCATGGGCCAGCGTCCGCGTGAGCCCGAAAGCCCCTGTCTTGGAGGCATTGTAGGCAGGATTGCCCGGCGTCGCATGGAACGCGGCGGTGGAACTGACGATCAGCAGACTGCCCCGAGCCGCGCGTAACAGCGGTTCGAACTTCATTGCGCAGGCCATGAGGCTGATGAGGTTGATCTCCACAACCTTGCGGAACCCCTCCATCGCGTATTCCTGACGACGGTAGAGCACGGCACCCTGCGACAGCACCAGAATGTCGAGCCGATCAAAATCGGGCTCCCAGGCTTCGATTGCGGCAGCGTCGCTCATGTCGAACTGGCGGTACGAAAGTCCGGTCAGGTCGCTCTGCTCCCCACCGTCATAATCCTTGGCGGCAGCGCGGGTGCCCCAAACTTCCACGTGCGCACCCCGCGCCCGGTAAGCCTGCGCGATGGCATTGCCGATTCCGCTGGAACCACCGACGACAAGCGCCTTCTTTCCGCTGAAATCCAGATCGTTCACGTAGCCTTCCCCTCTCAACGGGGGATCATGCCCTCCGCTTGAGATCTGGCTAACATAAAACAAACGCTTTCATCAATACATAATCCAAACAGCTGTGCCCGACCACATTCTGTGCCGAAAATGCAGACCCGAAAACCTCTCCCGAAGCGCGCCGAAATCATGGAAACAGGCAAGCATCCATAAAACGATCGCATTACGTCAAAGTGGAACGGCTTTTATCCCGGTCAGGAAGCCGGCTTCTTCGGCGCACGCGGGGCACGGCGCGGCTTTTTGGGAGCCGCAGCCGCTGCTTCTTCGGCATCGGTATAACCGGCTTCGAGCAGACCGGTCGCCGATTCGACAAGGTTCAGCAACGGGTCGTAACCGCTCCAGATTTCACTGCGCTTGCGCGAGGCGACCCAGGCTTCATGCGCGGCACGCACGGACAGGACATACCAGGCAAAGTATATCAGCCGCTGACGCATCACCGGTCCCGGGATATCGCTGCGCACTTCACCGATGTACTGAAGAAGGCGCCCGAAGACGGAAAAGTTCATCTGCTCCAGGAATTCCGCTGTCATCTTTCGGCGCGTGAACAACACGCTGGCGAGAAAACGGGCGGACGTGGGGGCGGGATCGGAAAACGTATCGGTATCCGGCGCCAGCACCACGACTTCGACGATATCGCGCACACACTTGGCGCCACCGCGCTTTTCAAGGCCGGAAAGCCCGTCCAGCCAGGCCCGGCTGCTTTCCTGGAACAAGTCCGTCAGGAGCTCCAGGATCAGGCCTTCCTTGGACTTGAAATAGTAGTTCAATGAACCGCCATTCTTCGCCCCCGCCGCGGCTACGATCTCCCGTACGCTGACAGCTTCGACACCGCGTTCTGCGAAAAGCCGTCGTGCGGCAACCTTGATCGTCTGACGGGTTTTCGTCCTGTCCTCGGTATCCACGATGGGCAAGTCAGTGAAGCGCATCTACTTTTCCGTCCATTAGGCTTTTGCGGACGATCCCTCCCGCACGGATACAGGTCTATCGTCTAAAACGGACTGGTCATAACCCAAATATGTTTTCTTTGCCAAGGCAGGCAATCGGCGAACGCCAAGGCAGTCCACAGACAGGGCCGAATTACGCTCCGATCCGCGCCAGAGCGCGACGCAGCAACCGGGTCGCAGTATCGTGCAGTTGCAGGCCGGTGTCCATCGCGTCGATCCCGGCATGCGCCCGCGCATGGGTGCCCTCCAGGATAACCGCCAGCTTGAAGCAGGCCAACACCATATACCAGTCGATCCGCGACAGATCGCGCGGACTGCGCTCGGCGTAATGCGCCACCAGTTCATCGGCGCGCGGGAAACCGTCCCATGGATCGACCTGCAGGACGGCCAGATCCACCGGCGCAACCCCGCGCCATGTCGCCAGCAGCCAGCCCAGATCGATCAGTGGATCGCCAATCGTCGCGAGTTCCCAATCGATGATCGCGGCCAGTTCGGGGCCGTCGTTGCGGTACATGACATTGCCCAGCGAGTAATCGCCGTGAATGATGCCCGGCACGAACGCCGCCGGGCAGTTCTCTTCCAGATAGTGCTCGATCGAGCGCACGTCCGGTAGCGCAGCAAGGCCAGGCCACGTATCATAACGGGCATAGCCTTCCAATTGCGAGTGCCAGCGCGAAACCTGCCGGCGCAAATAGTCGTCAGGCTTTCCAAACCCTTCAAGCCCGACCGCCCGGTAATCCACGCGTCCCAGCGCCAGCGCGCCGTCGACGATCGCAAAGCCCATCCCGCGCCGCAGGTCCGGATCAGACGCGTGCAGCGCAGGCAGCGACCCTGCCGTTGGATTGAAGCCGTCCACCGGCTCCATCAGGTAAAAGGCATAGCCCAGCGCGTCCTCATTAGCACACGCCGCGATCAGCGCAGGGTGCGGTACGTCGCTACCCGCCAGCGCGGTCAACACGCGGGCTTCGCGGCGCATCGTCTCATTGCTTTCAGGCCGTATGCGCGGAGGCGGGCGGCGGATCACGAAGCTGCGCCCCCCTTTGGTAAACCGCACGATAAGGTTCTGCGTACCGCCGGCCAGTGGCATGATGTCTTCGATCGGACCGCGCCCCAGACCCTGTCCGTCCATCCAGTCACCAAGGCGTCCGTAGTCGATTGTCTCGACGTTTGCGGCCATGTCGCTCATTCCCTTTCCGGCTACCTGCGACGGACGGCGCTCAGAGCGCGCGCCCCACAACTTCCTTCATGATTTCCGAAGTGCCGCCGTAAATCCGCATGACGCGCGCATCGCGCCACAACCGGGCGATGGCGTACTCGTTCATGTACCCGGCACCGCCATGCAGTTGAAGCGCGGCATCGACGACTTCCCATAGCATTTCGGTATGCCACAGCTTAGCGGCAGAGGCTTGCGCCCCCGTCAGCGTGCCGTCCACCAGACTTTTCACCATGGCATCGATATGCGCCCAGCCCACCTGCAGCTTCGTCCGGCATTCCGCCAGCGCGAACCGGGTGTTCTGGAAATCGATCACCGGTTTCCCGAAGGCCTGTCGGTCGCGGGTGAAGCGCAGCGCCTCGTCGAAGGCCCGTTGGGCATAGCCCTGCGCGGTCAGAGCGATGCTCAACCGTTCCTGCGGAAGCTGCCGCATCATCAGCGCGAAGCCCTGCCCTTCCCCGCCGATGAGGTTCTCCACCGGCACCCGCACGTCCTCGAAGAACAGTTCGGACGTGTCGGCAGACCACTGGCCGATCTTGTCGAGATTGCGGCCGCGCGAAACGCCCGGTGTGGACGCCTCTATCAGCAGCATGGAAATGCCCCGTGCCCCCTCGTCGCCGGTGCGGACCGCAACGAATAACAGTTCGGCCATCTGCCCGTTGCTGATGAACGTCTTGGCCCCATTCACGACATAGTGATCGCCGTCCCGCCGCGCGGTGGTGCGAAGCCGCGCCAGATCAGAGCCCCCGCCAGGCTCCGTCATCACGATCGCGCCGATCGCCTCGCCCGACACCATTCCCGGCAGCCAGCGCAACTTCTGCGCTTCGGTGCCGTAATGGATCAGGTAATCAGGGGTGATATCGCTATGCACACCCACCGCAATCGCCGAACCGGCATAGGCCAGTTCTTCCGCCACGACCGCATTATAGCGGAAATCCAAACCCGGACCGCCATAGGCCTCCGGCACTTGCGGTCCCAGCAGCCCGGCGTCACCGGCCTTGCGCCAGAACGTGCGGTCGCTGATGCCGTCCTGCTCGAACTGCTCGATATGCGGTTCAAGTTCGGAGGCCATGAACCGGCGCACTGTCTCGCGGAACATCGCCAGTTGCTCGTCGCCGGCAGTACGGGTGGTCATGTCGATCATCGGGCTGCTTCCGTGCGTTCTCAACCGCCTTGGCAGCGGGGAATGCGAATCTCGATCCCATCCAGCTCCGCGCTCAGCATGATCTGGCAGGACAGGCGTGACGTTTCTTCGAGTTCCGGGGCGAATTCGAGAAGATCCTTCTCATCCTCGCTCATCGGAGGCAGCCGGTCGAACCATTCCTTACCAACGTAGATGTGACAGGTCGCACAGGAAAGCTGTCCGCCGCAATCCGCGTCAATACCTTCGATCCCGCCGCGCACCGCGCCTTCCATCACCGACGTGTTCTCGTCGATCTGGAGTTCGGTCTCACCGCCATCGGGCGAAACGAACCTTACCTGAACCATCGCATACTCCAGTTGCCCTTCCCCGGCGCCAGATGCGCCGGGGAAGCCGTTGCCTCAAGCTGCCCGGACGTGTTCGCGTTCGAGCATCTGGATGAGCTGATCGCGCTGATCGCGCGGCGTTCCCAGCAGCGCCGCGTTCGCACGGGCACGCTTGTAGAACAGGTGGTTTGCCATCTCCCAGGTGAAGCCGATCGCGCCGAATACCTGGATGTTACGATAGGTAGCGTCGCAGTAGGCGTCGCTGGCATAGCTCTGCGCGATCGCGACCGCCTTGCTGGCACCGGCATCGCCTTCGTCCAGCGCCCATGCGGCGTACTGAACTCCGGCAGTGGCGCATTCGGACATGCCTGCCACTTCAGCCAGCGGATGCTTGATCGCCTGGAACGAACCGATCGGACGACCGAAAGCGATCCGCTCCTTGGCATAGGCCACCGCGTCGGCCAGGACTCGCTCGATTCCTGCGGCACTTTCGGCAGCCAGAACGAGGTAGAGGCGATCTCGAATCCACGACCAGGTGCCCGCATCCGCTTCGGCCAGCCGGTCGGCGGGCACGTTGTCGAACCGCACCGCGCTGACGGTGCGCGTGATGTCACGCCAATCCAGCCGCTCGATCGCAACGCCCGGTGCGGTGGCATCGACCACGAAGAACGCCTGCGCGCCGTCGACCTCACCCACGACGACCAGCTTGTCCGCAGTAGCTGCATCGACCACGAAGGACTTCGCGCCGTTCAGCGTCCACCCATCGCCGGAGGCGCTGGCAGTAACGCCGCCCGAAAGCCCGTTCACATCGCCGCAAGGATCCGCCACAGCAAGCGCGAGCGAAAGCTCACCCGCAGCGACCTGACCGAGAAGCGTTTCCTTTTGCGCTTCCGACCCGGCCTTTTCGATGGCCCATGCTCCGGCCAGCGTGCCGAACAGCGGCGCGGGCGCCAGCGAGCGGCCCATTTCGCCGATAATCATGATGAGATCGAGGTAACCCATGCCCAGACCGCCGTAGGCCTCGGGGATGACCATGCTTTGCCAGGCCAATGCCCGGATGCCGTCCCACAGTCCATCCGGCTGGACCGGGGTGCGGTTCGCTTCCGGACGGAGATAGGGGTCCAGCCTGACCTCCTTGGAAAGAAACGTCTGCGCCGCATCCTTCAGCGCGAGATGGTCGTCGCTCAGCGTAAAATTCATTTGCCTGTTCCTTGCTCTCGTGAACGACGGCGGGCATTGCCTCGGCCGCCGTTCCGGAAAGTGTTTTGCGCGATTCTACTCTCAGGCCGCAGTCTTGGCGGGAGCACGGCTGATCTCGTTGAAGGGAATCTTGGCCGAAGGATCGACATCGCGCGGCAGGCCCAGAATACGCTCGGACACGCTGTTCTTGAGAACCTCCTGCGTGCCGACGCCCAGTGTCGCGGCAGGGCCGAACCAGTAGGAATAGTCCCAATTACGGAATAGCCCGTAATCGCCCGGCGGCAACG
Source organism: Novosphingobium sp. FG90 (assembly GCF_057808725.1). Taxonomy (NCBI): domain Bacteria; kingdom Pseudomonadati; phylum Pseudomonadota; class Alphaproteobacteria; order Sphingomonadales; family Sphingomonadaceae; genus Novosphingobium; species Novosphingobium sp. FG90. The sequence goes on along the minus strand of NZ_JBMDIO010000012.1, from coordinate 3,985 downwards.
CCAGTTCGTCATCGTCGCGGACCAGTCCGGCGACACCCTCGGCGCTTTTGGCCAGCGCCGAAAGACGCTGACCATGCGGCGATGCGATCATCTTGCCCAGGTTCGCCTCAAGGCCTGCCGGGGTGCCATTGATACGGTTGCTCAGGTTGCGATAGCCCAGCAGGCGCAGCAGTTCGCCCTCGGCATAGAGCTTCCCGGCCTCGTCGCGGACCAACGGATCCTTGATACCGCCGCTCTCGATCAGGCCATAGACCAGTTCACGCGCGCTCGGACCATAGCCCCATACCGCGCCCGGCTTGGTCATGCTCATGCGTTCGGTCTGGAGCTGCTCCATGACGATCTGCCAGCCCTGGCCTTCTTCGCCCAGGCGGTTGGCAGCGGGCACACGCACGTCGGTGAGGAACACTTCGTTGTATTCCGGCTCTTCACCCGACATGTCGAGGATCGGGCGCACTTCAACGCCGGGGGCCTTCATGTCGATCAGGAACACGGAGAGACCGCGGTGCTTGGGCGCAGAGGGATCGGTGCGCACGATCACCACGCCGACGGCAGCGTGATTGGCCGCCGAATTCCAGATCTTCTGGCCGTTGATGATATAATCGTCGCCGTCGCGCCGAGCTTGGGTCCGCAGACCGCCAAGATCTGACCCGCAGGACGGTTCAGAGAACAGCATGCACCAGATATGATCGCAGGCAAGGGCGGGCGGCAGGAACTTCTGCCGCATCTCCTCGGTGCCGTAAGCGAGCAGCGACTGGCCGCACTGGTTGATCGCGATTGCATTGATCGTGTGCGGATGCGGCACGCCGGCGTGGACGATCTCCTCCTCGATGATGAGCTGCGTCTCGGGATCAGCGCCCAAGCCCCAAGGCCGCGGCCAATGCGGTGCGGTGTACCCCTGCTGGGCGATCTGCGCATATGTCGGCTTCGGATTGGCCTCGAACCAGCGGCGCACCTCGACGCGGCGCGGGTCGTCTTCTCCGGGAAGGTTGAAATCCATGAACTGCTTCTCCCAATCGGGCCGGAGCCCACAATCACCCTGCGCCTGCAAAGAAACGGATGCGGAAATGGCCCGTTCGCGGCGATCGACACCACCGGAAGCCACCCCCAACACCCTTCGAGCGACGCCTCTCAAAGCCATCGTTTAAAGCAATAGTTTTATCGTCTAGGCTTACATATCCGGATTGTCAATGACGTCATTAGTGGCTCTAAATGGCGCATTTTTCCAAAATATGCCGAAAATAATAAAACGATCGAATTGGTTTTTTCAAACGATTCTGACAATCTGACGCCTGATCCATAACGGCACGCCTCGTCGCAGTTCCCCACATGGCGGGAGGAAGCGGGTGAATTCGACGTCTTGCCGTTTGCCGCCTATCGCTGAAACGATCATAGTGCGGCCGATAACAAGACCAAGGAGGATGCCATGGTGCAGCAGCCAGCCAGTGCCGATGGCCGGCAGCGGCCGTCGACCGGGGGCGATACCCAGCGGCCTGAAGCGATTCGCGCGGTCGGCTGCCCGTCGCGGCGCTTGGTCGCCGAAGGCACCGTCCTGCGCGCGGTTTCGGCCGAGGACAGCGCAAACTCCAACATCACGCTGTTCCTGAACTGGCTGTCCGCAGAGCGCGGTATCCACTTGCCCAACTACGATGCGCTGTGGCACTGGTCCGTCACCGAACGCGATGACTTCTGGTCTACGCTCTGGGACTTTTTCAACGTTCAAGCGTCCTCCCCCTGGCACGCCGTCTGTGAAGGCGAGGCCATGCGCGACACGCTCTGGTTTCCCGGCGCGCGGCTCAATTTCTCGCAGCACATGCTGCAGATGGAAGCGGAGCTGACGGACCGTACCCTGCTGCACTGCTACTCCGAAGCACGGCTGCGGCGCGACTGGAACTGGGGCGAGGTGGGCAATGCTGTGCGCAGCGTGGCCACAGGCCTGCGCGCGCTGGGAGTCAAATCCGGCGACCGTGTCGCCGCCTATATGCCGAACATCGCCGAAACGGCCATCGCCATGCTGGCCGTGACCGCGATCGGCGCGATATGGTCCTGTTGCAGCCCCGAATTCGGGACTCCCGCCGTCGTGGACCGCTTTGCGCAAATAGAACCCAAAGTTCTGTTCGCGGTAAATGGATACCACTTCAACGGGATCGAGCACGATCGCAGAGCGCTGGTGCGCGAAATCGCCGACCGGTTGCCCTCAGTTGAGCACCTGATCATGCTTCCGGCGCTGGGAGCTGGCAATCCCGCAGACGCCGATCCGCGCCTGCGGGATTGGGCAGCGCTGATTGCCACACCGGCGCCTGCGCGCGCAGAGTTCCATTTCGAACAGGTGGAAAGCAACGATCCTCTGTGGATCCTCTTCACATCCGGCACGACCGGACTGCCCAAGCCCATCGTCCACAGCCACGGCGGAATGCTGCTGGGCGCTTTCAAGGACAATTTCTTCCACGCAGAGATCACCAGGCAGTCGACGATCTTCTTCTATTCGACGACGAGCTGGGTGATTTGGAACACCACGATCTGCGCCATGCTGCTGGGCGCGAAAATCGCCATCTATGACGGCAGCCCCTTCCACCCTGATCTCGGGCGACTCTGGGCCATCGCCGCGGAAACCAACGCTACCGTGATCGGCGCCAGCCCTACGTACGTCAACAAGCTGATAGCACAGGGATATCGCCCGCGTGACTGCCATGCGCTCGACGCTCTCGAACTCTTGATCATGGGCGGCGCCCCGGCCAGCCCCGAGTTGTTCGACTGGCTAACCGACGCGCTGCCACCCCGCACACGGATCACTTCACAGTCCGGCTCCACCGAACTGTGCGGGGCCTATGCCGGTGGAGTGCGGACGATCCCTACCCGCGCCGGAGAGATCAGCGCCCGCGCACTGGGCATGGATGTCGAAGCGCTCGGGCCGGACGGCGCGCCGGTGCGAGAGGCCGCCGGCGAACTGGTCATCCGCTCCCCATTTCCAAATATGCCGATCGGGTTGTGGAACGATCCGCAGCGCTGCCGGTTTGAAGCCACCTATTTCGCGACGATCCCCGGCGTATGGCGACAGGGAGATCTCCTGCGCATCACCGACGAGGGCGGCTGCTATGTGCTCGGTCGGTCGGATGCGACGATCAAGCGCAACGGCATCCGCATTGGCACTGGAGAGATTTACCGCGCCCTGGATACCGTCGATGCAGTCGCGGACGCGATCGCGCTCTACCCTCAGTCCGGCCCACATAAAGAATTGCTGGTGCTGTTCGTACAGCTTGCTCCCGGCGCTGGACTAAACGCGGGGTTGCGCATGCGGATCACGGAAACCCTGACCCGCCGCGCCAGCCGCCGTCATGTGCCCGACCTGATCGTTGAAGCGCCGTTCATCCCTTACACCGCTACCGGGAAGCGGATGGAAGTGCCGCTCCGACTGCTGCTCGAAGGCGCTGAGGTGCAGGATCTTTTCCAACCCAGCAGCATGGCGGAACCTGCAGCGGCGCGATGGTATGCAGCCTACGCGCAGGCGCTGCCCTGCATGGGCACGCCCCGCCTCACCACGCCCTGACCTTATAGCCTACCCGCCGGGTTCCGGTGCCGGAAGCCCGGCAAGGAAACGCTCGGCTGTACGGCGGCGTTCTCCGCGGCGGGTCAGCACGACCAGAGCCGTGTAAAGCGGATTGGCCAGCGGCACTTCGACCAGCCCCTGCGGCGGCGGGCCGAACCAGCCAAGCGACACCGCAGGGCGACGTAGCATCGCCGCATAGCGCATGAGAGAGGGCGCATCACCTTCCGGAAAATCAGCAAGCACCGCCCCTTGCCGAGACAGCCAGTGCGCCACCGCCTCGGACAGCAGCACGCCATGGGCTCGGCTAAGCTTGGCGACCTGTATACCTGCCAAAGTTGCCACCCCGCAGGCATTACTCCCATCGGCCGGCATCAGCAGCGTCAGCGGGTCGCGTCCGTCAAGGTGGTGTAATTTCGGCTGTGGCCGTGGGCCATCGTCAGG
>NZ_JBMDIO010000119.1:0-644 GCF_057808725.1 Novosphingobium sp. FG90 | reverse complement strand
CTGCATTGTTTTCAGGTGCGGACGATTAATCTCAGCCAGATGTAAATCTGTATGTTGCGCGTCATATTGTACCCACTACGTCAGCAGGTACGACGCGCCACGGCATCGATTAAAAAACCCATTCACAATGTCAAAGAAGTGCAGGCAGATCCTGCGATCCAGCCCGAAGGCTGGAAACTGTTTCGCTTCATCTCTGGAGTATCTTGGTCGAGCAGTGCGCAACGCACTGACCATCCTCAAGCCAATCTCTTGGCGAAGATGGTGGAGCCTATCGGGATCGAACCGATGACCTGATGCTTGCAAAGCAACCGCTCTCCCAGCTGAGCTAAGGCCCCATGACCGTCTGACTGGCAAGTGGTGGGCCTGAGTGGATTCGAACCACTGACCTCACCCTTATCAGGGGTGCGCTCTAACCAACTGAGCTACAGGCCCAACTTGCCAGCCTGAACCAGCCATAAAGGCCGCAGGCGGCGTGAGCCAGCTCAGGCAGTAACACAGCAACAGATTTGCTGTGTATCTCCAGGATGAAGGGACATGAGGACGACGGCATGTTCTTAGAATTGTACGAAGCTCTTCCACACTCAAGGTGCGGCGCTTTCGGCCAAATCCTTAGAAAGGAGGTGATCCAGCCGCAGGTTCCCCTA
>NZ_JBMDIO010000118.1:0-693 GCF_057808725.1 Novosphingobium sp. FG90 | reverse complement strand
CTGGCGGTGCGCGGGCGCGAGCAGCTGGTATCGATCAAGCCGTGCGGGCGGGGGCTGGTGATGGAAGTGCTGCGCTATGCCGACGAGGTTCACAAGGCGCACGGCTACTTCCGCGATATCGAGGATGCGAAGCCCGACGCCGACCTGCTCGATCTTGCGACGACGCTGATCGACAAGAAGACCGCACCGTTCAAGCCCGCCGAATTCCACGACCGCTATGTCGATGCACTCCACCGCCTGATCGACAAGAAGGCCAAGTCGAAGAGCAACAAGCGCATCCTGGAGGACGTCGAGGAACCCACCACCGGCAAAGGCAATGTGATCGACCTGATGGCAGCGCTTAAGAAGTCGGTCGGGGACGGCAAGGCCACCAGCAAGTCCACCGCCTCGACACGCAAGCCTGCGGCGAAGAAGACCTCGCCCTCGGGTGGCAGCCGTGCCCGCAAGCGGGCGTAGCGGCAAGGCCGGTGATCCCGGCGCCGACCTCCTCGCCGAGTACAACCGCAAGCGCGACTTCGCGAAGACTGCCGAACCTGCGGGCAAAAGCGGCAAGATCGGCGGCAATTCCTTCATCGTGCAGAAGCACGCGGCGCGGCGGCTGCACTGGGATTTTCGCCTCGAAGTCGATGGCGTGCTCAAGTCCTGGGCGGTGACCCGGGGGCCAAGCGCCGATCCCGACGACAAGCGCCTTGC
>NZ_JBMDIO010000117.1:0-694 GCF_057808725.1 Novosphingobium sp. FG90 | reverse complement strand
ATCATCAGCATCTCAGATTCGAGCCTCCGAGGCTCTGGCAGTCATGGGGTCTAAGCGTCTCTGCGCGCACTTATGGGTCGACTCTATGCGTCGACGACTCCAGCATTCCAAAGGCATCCATCGGACAGTTGTAGCATCGCCTCTCGTCGCAGAGCCGGCATATCGTCAGCGCCGAGACAGCGTCGTCAGACATCTGCGCAAGTATTGTCTCGGCAATACGTTCCAGCACGAGGCGGTCAGCATTCGAGACATGGCTAAGGATTTCGGATAAAGTCTCGTTTCTTCGTTGCAGGATCGCAGATAGGCGAGTCTCGCCTGCCTCAGTGAGCATCAGCGCTACTGCACGACGGTCCCGTAGCGCTTTGGATCGAACGGCGAACCCGGCTGCAACCAATCGATCGACAAGCCGCACCGTCCCCGCGTGGGACAAGCCTAGCACCCGTCCTAATTCGTCGATCGAAAGACCGGTCGCGTGACCGATGACGACGATCGCCGCGGTGGTTTCGCCACCGCCGGGTATCGTCGGGTCGAATGCCGCCTTCTTAATTCGATCGGTGATGCCCACTGCGAGGGCGCCGAACAGATTGACGAGCCGGTCCGAGAGTACGTTCAAAGGGTTGCCTCATTCATTGACGGCGTATAGTGTATGCGCAGCGCATATATCACGCCTGTCTAAGCATGAAGGCAGGTCATG
>NZ_JBMDIO010000116.1:0-703 GCF_057808725.1 Novosphingobium sp. FG90 | reverse complement strand
GGTGAAGGGTTTCGGGCGCTTGCGTACGAAAGCCTCCCATGCAGGAACCCGCGGGCCCGGTAGGCTGGGCTATGGGGATTTGCGCTTTCGTGTGGTGTGGCGGGGTGAAGTGCGGGCTTTGATGGAGGCATGACAGCAGCACAGCGGTCGGTGTCTGGATGCGCTGGAGATGTGTTTGCCGGGCTGTCGACGTTGATACCAGGAGCGGACGCGGACGCGGCGCATGCCGGGGGCAAGTCGGCCCTTTGACCACCGCGCGTTTTGCGGGGCCATGGTGACAGGCGGATCATGCCGGGTCATGCGATGCGCTCCCGGATTGGCGGGTTGGGCCTGGGCGGCGCGCGGGGCTGGCTCCAGCGTGGGAAGGTTTCGATGACGATCATGCGCCCGCCACAGCACGGGCATGGCGCACAGGTGTCGGGCTCGGCTTCGGGCTCTGACGCCTCCGTCTCCGTCTCCGGGGGAACCGCAAGCAGGCGGCGGGCGAGCGCGAGATTGTCGTGGCGTGCGGCGCTGGCGAGCAGGCCGTAATGGCGGATGCGGTGGAAGCCACGCGGCAGGACGTGGAGCAGGAAGCGGCGAATGAACTCGTCGGCGGTGAGCGTCATGACCCGCTGGCGTTCGGGCCCATCGCGGCGATAGTCCTTATAACGCAAGGTCACGCCGTTCTCGGCGAAGGCGATCAGACGCCGGTTCGAGATGG
>NZ_JBMDIO010000115.1:0-724 GCF_057808725.1 Novosphingobium sp. FG90 | reverse complement strand
GTGCCGTGGACATTGTGACACAACTTGAGAGTTTGATCCTGGCTCAGAACGAACGCTGGCGGCATGCCTAACACATGCAAGTCGAACGAGATCTTCGGATCTAGTGGCGCACGGGTGCGTAACGCGTGGGAATCTGCCCTTGGGTTCGGAATAACAGTGAGAAATTACTGCTAATACCGGATGATGTCTTCGGACCAAAGATTTATCGCCCAGGGATGAGCCCGCGTAGGATTAGGTAGTTGGTGGGGTAATGGCCTACCAAGCCGACGATCCTTAGCTGGTCTGAGAGGATGATCAGCCACACTGGGACTGAGACACGGCCCAGACTCCTACGGGAGGCAGCAGTGGGGAATATTGGACAATGGGCGCAAGCCTGATCCAGCAATGCCGCGTGAGTGATGAAGGCCTTAGGGTTGTAAAGCTCTTTTACCAGGGATGATAATGACAGTACCTGGAGAATAAGCTCCGGCTAACTCCGTGCCAGCAGCCGCGGTAATACGGAGGGAGCTAGCGTTGTTCGGAATTACTGGGCGTAAAGCGCGCGTAGGCGGTTACTCAAGTCAGAGGTGAAAGCCCGGGGCTCAACCCCGGAACTGCCTTTGAAACTAGGTGACTAGAATCTTGGAGAGGTCAGTGGAATTCCGAGTGTAGAGGTGAAATTCGTAGATATTCGGAAGAACACCAGTGGCGAAGGCGACTGACTGGACAAGTATTGACGCTGAGG
>NZ_JBMDIO010000113.1:0-837 GCF_057808725.1 Novosphingobium sp. FG90 | reverse complement strand
GCCGGCGCGCCACATCGGGCCTCGCGACAAGGCGTGATTTTATCTCATCCCACCAGGCATCGTGGCGGACGGATTGAGCCGAGATATTGACGGCGAGAATGACATCCGGAGCTTGCTCCAGTTCATCGATGACCCGCGACACGACATAATGATCAACGACCCGTGCGAAACCGAGCCGTTCGAGAGCCAGAAAGACGTCGCCTGGTGGGTGAGCCTTTCCGTCATCGTCGAGCAGGCGAACCAGCGCCTCGCGATAGAGGACAAGCTCCGGCCCGGCTGCGTCACATACAGGCTGCCAGGCAAGCATGAGTTCCTGCCGTCCCGTATCGTCGGCAGAGCCCGAGATGATGCCGGACAGCAGCCCGGAGACCAGACCTACATCGCTACGATAGCGATCTGACCAGTCGCTCCGATCGTCAGGCCAAGCCCCACTAAAGCCAATGTTGCAGGCACCAGATTGCCCGGCCTTGAGTCCATGCGCCTGCATGAGCGCGCCGGGAATCTCCCATCGCCCGCTGACCCAGACATGAATGAAGTGCCCGGAGACTTCGATGGAGAGCAGAGGTGCAAGCCAGCAAAACTTGTCCAGCCATACCCGGCAGGCATCGGGAAGTGACCCGGCCCCCAGCGCTTCGACATTCCAGATCAGGACATCGATCTCGCCATTTGCCTCGGGGACGACGATGCCATCGGCGCGAAACAGGTCGACCAGCATCCGCTGGACGCCTGAAAGAGCAGCGCGCGCCCCTTCTTCGCCATAGGCGCGACGGATATGGGTGTAATTTTCGATGCGGATCGAGAAATGAACGGCGTCGCTATCGGATAACCGCTTGGGAC
>NZ_JBMDIO010000112.1:0-853 GCF_057808725.1 Novosphingobium sp. FG90 | reverse complement strand
TAGGAGGCGTTGACAAATTGGCGGGTCCACAGTCGGATTGAGACGATGTGGATGAAGCCGAGATAGCTGTCGGCGGTTTTGTTGTAGCGGGTTGCCAGTCTCCGTGCGTTTTTGAGCTTGTTGAAGCAGCGTTCGACCATGTTGCGCAGGGCATAGATGGCGGCATCGACCGGCAGTTGGATCAGCCGGTTGCGCTTGGTCGGGATCATGGCGGTGCCGCCGCGCTTCTCCATATCTTCGCGAATGAAGTCAGCATCATAGCCCTTGTCGGCCAGCAGTACCTTGGGCGCTGGCCCGTCGGCTTCCATGACTGGCATGTAGCCCTTGAAGTCAGACGCCTCGCCGCCGGTCAGCGCCACCGCTATGGGCAGGCCTAGCGCATTGATGCGGAGGTGGATCTTGGTCGTAAAGCCACCTTTTGAGCGGCCAAGACCCTGACACGGAGTCCCCCTTTAGCGCCGGCTGAACAGTGGTGCGCCCGGGTTAGTGTGCTGTCGATCATCTGCAGGCTGGGGTTGCCGTCCCCGCTTTCGTTGAAGGCTTCGAGCAGCAACTCCCACAAGCCCGACAGCGTCCAGCGCCGGAACTGGCGGTAAACCGATGACCACTTGCCAAAATGCTCGTGCAGATCGCGCCAGGCCACGCCCGTCCGTGCGATCCAGAAAATCCCATCCAGAACAAGGCGGTGATCTCGCGGGCGCCTCCCGCTGCGCGCTCCGCGCTCGATCACGAATGGCTCAAGACACGCCCATTCCTCGTCGCTCATCAAACCCCGGATCAAGGAAGCCTCCCAAAAGCCACCATGAATCAGAACTTACGCGACTTGGGAATCCTCTTTGTCAACATGACCTAG
>NZ_JBMDIO010000111.1:0-893 GCF_057808725.1 Novosphingobium sp. FG90 | reverse complement strand
AATCGCTTACGCCACTCCCGCCAACCCTATCACCCGCCTTCGTGAATAAAACAGGTTAAGGCTGCAGGTGGGTCCGGTTCAACAGTAGCAACTGTCCGATCAAGGTGTCGCCGACCGTCGCATCAGAGCCAGGCCATAGGATGTTTCGCTTCGAAGGGATCAAGTTTGCCGGCTGATGGTTGAAGCAACTCTCAAGAAGGATAACATCATGACCACGCAAAGCACGATCTCAACGCTCAACGGCCTGATCAAAACGACCCTCGATAGCATGAAGGGCTATGAGGACGCTGCCAAGGACGCTGAGAGCACCCAGTTCGCTACGATGTTCGCTGAGTTCGCGCGCGACCGCAGCGCGGCGGCGAGCGACCTTCAGGCCGAAGTTCGCCGATTGGGTGGAACCCCTGAGGACGACAGCAGCTTCCTCGCCGCCGCTCACCGGACGTTTATGGACCTGAAGCAGGCTATTACCGGCAAAGACGACAAAGCGATCATCCAGGAAGTCGAGCGTGGTGAAGACCACATCAAAGCCAAGTTCGAAGACGCGCTGCGCGACAGTGAGTTGGAACCGTCTTCGCGTTCCGCTGTAGAAAAGGCATTCGTATCCGTCAAAGAAGGTCACGATAAAATGAGCGCGTTAAAGCACAGCATTGCATGACAAGATTAAGGCCGCCCGTTTATGGGCGGCCTTTCTACGTCCGGACGAAGGCTGCTTTGGTGGCTTCTGGTCATTCATGGTCATGCCGGAGAGAATGAAGGTCCAGACGACGGAAAAGGCATCAATCGCCCAGTAGCGTAGGATCGCCAACATCCGCATGCGGGCGATCCTTTTTCGAAAGTAGCTTAACAGGCTGCGGAAAAAGGCTTGGCAGAGCCCGCCATTGGCCCCGGTTTCG
>NZ_JBMDIO010000110.1:0-977 GCF_057808725.1 Novosphingobium sp. FG90 | reverse complement strand
CGATGGCCCACGGCCACAGCCGAAATTACACCACCTTGACGGACGCGACCCGCTGGAATGTTCAGTGCGCAGGTCGGATCAGCCCCGAACCTCGCCGATGAGATTTATCCTGGCTACCCCGGCCTCGTCGTCGCGGCCGGACAGGTTCAGGCGATGGCCTGGGGTTTTCCTCTAGCCCAGAAAAGCGCGCGCACCGGTCTTCCGATCAAACCGCGAACCGTCAACAATGCCCGCGAGGACAAGCTGGCCACGCCGTTCTGGCGCGACAGTTTCATGAACCGGCGGTGCCTAGTCCCGGTCAGCGCCTGGGCGGAGGCGCAAGGCGAAAAAGGCCGCATGACGCGAACCTGGTACTCGGTGTCCGGCGATAAACCCTTTGCGGTAGCTGGCATCTGGCGACCCACGAGCGAATGGGGCAACGCCTATTCGATGGTAATGGTCGACAGCTGCGAATTCATGGCCGAGGTCCACGACCGGATGCCGACTATCCTTCGGCAGAAAGACTGGAACACCTGGCTGCAAGGCACGCCTGAAGATGCATTCTCACTGTGCCGGGCGTGGGACGGCGAATTGACGATGGACGCCACGGCGGAACCTTGGGCGAAGCGCCGACAGCACGCCACTTCCTCGACCGCTCTATTGTGAGCCGCCCGCTGATACTCATGGTACTTGCCACAACGCTTCCGACACAAGCCTTATCAGGGGACGCGGCGGCACCAGTATCGCTTTCAGCACGCGGGGCGAGTGATTTAAACTTATTGGGCCCAGCAACCCGGACGCTGGACAGTGCGGCCTGGATCCCCAGCCAAGATGACGCAGATTTTGCCTAGCAAACGAAACAGAGCCGCGGCGGCGCGCTGGACGGCACGGTCCCAGGCATTAAACATCCCGCCGGTCCGCAAATCCGCCCGTCTGCATAGCGCCCTTGCACGAACCCGCTTCGCGGGAGGGCGCATGGTGCATCGTAGCGTGTTATA